>NZ_JACARN010000037.1:0-130898 GCF_013386605.1 Pseudomonas sp. IPO3749
CCTATTTCAGGACTAGACATGCTCCCTGCTTTTGCAGGGTGGGGGTTGTTGTGGCGAGGGAGCTTGCTCCCGCTCGGGTGCGTAGCGCCCGCATGCTTTTTGGGGCCGCTTCGCAGCCCAGCGGGAGCAAGCTCCCTCGCCACAAAACGCTCGCTCCTATAGGAGAAGTTTGTCGCGCAAGCTGTCGGACAATCCTTTGGGCGCCAGCCAAATGCCCAGGTAAGCCCTCGCCAGTTGATCATCAGCACTGCTGAACACCACCTGCCCATTGATCTCCAGGTTCAATCCACGTCCCGGACGAAAGTCCAGGGCATACCGATCACCGCTGCGGATATCGCGAAAGCTGGCGTGCAGTTTGTCTATTTCGGGCTTGAGGCGGGCGTTGGTCTGCTGGCGCTCCAGCGTGGCAGTGGCGGCTTTGATCACATCATTGCGGTCGATGTCGCGAAAGTAATACAGCGTCAGGCGCAGCGCTTTCTGTTGCGCCCAGGCCTGCTTGGCGCTCAAGTCGGACGGGGCATACAGCGCAGCCGCGTAAACATCCGCCCAGAGATAGGTGAGCACCGCCTGGTTTTTCAAGGTCAATTGCTGGGACTGCGCCGGAAAATCGGCTTGTTTCAGCCGATCCGCCTCATTGGCCTGCACCGTGATCGACAGCATCAGTAATAAACAGAAAGCGACATGTCGCATAATGGCCAGTCCTGCAAAGGGGCTTGCTGGCAGTGTAATTGCAATTTCCTGATGGTGTAGTAAAGGCAAGACTGGCCTACGACGCGACCAAGGGTTAATGTTCGCGGCGTTGAGCCTTATATAGACTGTGCCCCGGTTCACACACTTGAGCCGAATTGTCCTTCATGACCGCTGGCCGCGGCATGATTTAGCCCGGCGTCCAACCGTACGCCTGGCCTGTTCTGAGGAGTACGCATGGCTGTCTACAACTACGACGTGGTGGTACTGGGTTCCGGCCCGGCTGGAGAAGGTGCGGCGATGAACGCCGCCAAAGCTGGGCGCAAGGTGGCGATGGTCGATAGCCGTCGCCAGGTCGGCGGTAACTGCACCCACCTGGGCACCATCCCGTCCAAGGCCTTGCGTCACTCGGTGCGCCAGATCATGCAGTTCAACACCAACCCGATGTTCCGGGCCATTGGTGAGCCGCGCTGGTTTTCGTTCCCGGACGTGCTCAAGAGCGCCGAGAAAGTCATCTCCAAGCAAGTCGCCTCGCGTACCGGCTACTATGCCCGTAACCGCGTCGACTTGTTCTTCGGCACCGGCAGCTTTGCCGACGAGCAAACCATCGAAGTGGTCTGCCCCAATGGCGTGGTCGAGAAGCTGGTGGCCAAGCACATCATCATCGCCACCGGTTCGCGCCCGTACCGCCCGGCGGACATCGATTTCCACCATCCGCGTATCTACGATAGCGACACCATCCTGAGCCTGGGCCACACCCCGCGCAAACTGATCATCTACGGCGCCGGTGTGATCGGCTGTGAATACGCCTCGATCTTCAGCGGCCTGGGCGTGCTGGTGGAACTGGTGGACAACCGCGACCAGTTGCTGAGCTTCCTCGACTCGGAAATTTCCCAGGCGTTGAGCTACCACTTCAGCAACAACAACATCACCGTGCGTCATAACGAAGAGTACGAGCGCGTCGAAGGCCTGGATAACGGTGTGATCCTGCACCTCAAGTCCGGCAAGAAGATCAAGGCCGACGCCTTGCTGTGGTGCAACGGCCGTACCGGCAACACCGACAAGCTGGGCATGGAAAACATCGGGGTCAAGGTCAACAGCCGTGGCCAGATCGAAGTGGACGAGAACTACCGCACCTGCGTGGCGAACATCTACGGCGCCGGTGACGTGATCGGCTGGCCGAGCCTGGCCAGTGCGGCGCATGACCAGGGTCGCTCGGCCGCTGGCAGCATCGTCGACAATGGCAGCTGGCGCTACGTGAACGACGTGCCGACCGGGATCTACACGATTCCCGAGATCAGCTCGATCGGCAAGAACGAACACGAACTGACCAAGGCCAAAGTGCCTTACGAAGTGGGCAAGGCGTTCTTCAAGAGCATGGCGCGTGCGCAGATCGCCGGTGAGCCGCAAGGCATGCTGAAGATCCTGTTCCACCGTGAAACCCTGGAAGTCCTCGGCGTGCATTGCTTCGGCTATCAGGCCTCGGAGATCGTGCACATCGGCCAGGCGATCATGAACCAGCCGGGTGAACTCAATACCCTGAAGTATTTCGTCAACACCACGTTCAACTACCCGACCATGGCAGAAGCCTATCGGGTAGCGGCCTACGACGGCCTCAACCGGCTTTTTTGAGCGGCTCCGGCCGGTGGCCTGAGCCGGCCGGGGAGACCGATTTCAGTAATTCCCGAGAGTGGCAGTGGCCAAACCGGGAAAGTCTGTAATCAGGCTATCTACGCCGAAGTCGGCGAGCCTGCGCATCAGCGCAGGTTCGTTGACGGTCCATACGGACACGTGCAAACCCTGGCGCTGGGCTTTTTCCAGACGCTCAGGGGTGCACAGCGTCCAGTTCAACGCCAGAATCTCACAGCCGTAATTCTGCGCGACCTTCAGCGGGTCGAGCCAGGCGTATTCGGCCACCAGACCGCGTGACAGGTCGGGAGTGAGTTCAACTGCGGCTTTCAGTACTTCCCGCGAACTTGAGGTCACGGTGACCTTGTCCATCAGCCCGAAACGCACGGCCATTTCACGAATCGCCAGCACGGTGGTGGCGGCGCGGGTGCGCGAGGCGCTTTTGACTTCCAGTTGCCAGTGATCGAAGTCGCACTTTTCGAACAGTTCTTCCAGACGCGGAATCGGGCACGGCTTGACCCAGCCCGGACCGCCTTTGCGTGCGTCCATCTTCACCAGGTCGGCCGCGGAATACTCGACGACTTTGCCGCGCCGGTCGGCGGTGCGCTTGAGGGTCGGGTCGTGGATGACCATCAGCTCGCCGTCCATGGACAGGTGCAAATCCAGTTCGCAGCGGCGTACACCGTGCTTGAGGCACTCCTGGAAGCTGGTCAGGGTGTTTTCCGGTGCTTCGCCTTTGGCACCGCGGTGGCCGTAGATCAGGGTCACAGTTGCTCCTTTACGCCAGGTGGTCTGGCGGGGTGAATTCGAGGGTTCAAGTGTCTTGGGCGTCGCTCTGTTCCCGCGCCAGGCGGCGTTCCTGGGCCTGTTTCTGCAGGATGTAGCGCGCCAGCAGTTGGCGTTGGGCGTCGGTCATGGCTTCGAATTCCGTGCCGACATCAAAGCCTGCGCCTTTGGGGTCGCAATGGGTGACGCGCGCGCGCAGCAACAAGCCGAGCGCCTGGGGCATCAGCACCAGTTTCACCGCAAGGTGTGCGCCAGCCGGCAGGGGCGTGGGGTGTTGGAAGTCGATACCGCCTTCGGAAATGATCACCGGCTGCGGTGCGCCGACCTCATCCAGCAGGCCGCGCGCCATGATCTGGCTGAGCAGGTCCAGGCGTTTGTTCTGCACGCGAAGGAAGGCGGCGAGGGTGCGATCCTTCTCGCTGAGCTGGCGCAGCAGGTGCTGGGCTTCGAATTCGCTCAGGTGCAATTCACTGAGTAAATTGAACAGCGGAGAATCATCCAGCAACACTTCCTTGCTCGCCGCCTCGGGGGCAGACAGGCTTTTGATTTGAAGTGCGATCATGTCGTCGATACGGTAGTATTCGCGGCGTTCTTCTTCATCTAATGTCGACATGGCGAACCCCAGCTAGCGGTAATGGTCAGAGTGTAAAGCTGCTTACCAGACCCCGCCACCGGGACGTCTTCTTTTCCTCCGAACAAGCCCCGACATGTTCAGACCTCTCTTCGTATTTATTGGCACGCGTTATACCCGTGCAAAGCGTCGCAATCATTTTGTGTCGTTCATTTCCCTGACCTCGATGATCGGGCTCGCCTTGGGCGTGGTCGTGATGATCGTGGTGCTGTCGGTGATGAACGGCTTCGATCATGAGATGCGCACCCGCGTGCTGGGCATGGTGCCCCACGCGACCATCGAGGGCGATGCGCCCATCAGTGACTGGCAAAGCCTGGCCGACAAGGTCAAGCAGAACCCCAAGGTGCTGGCCGTCGCGCCATTCACCCAGATGCAGGGGTTGCTGACCCATGACGGCAAGGTGCAGAAGATCCTGCTCAATGCCATCGACCCGGTCCAGGAACGCAACGTCTCGATCATCGACAAGTTCATGCTGCAGGGCAAACTCGACGACCTGGCGCCCGGCAGCTTCGGCATTGTCATCGGCGACAAGGCGGCGGCCAAACTCGGCGTGGGCCTCGGCGACAAGCTGACCTTCGTCGCGCCGGAAGTCACCGTGACCCCGGCGGGCATGTTCCCGCGCATGAAGCGCTTTACCGTGGTCGGCACTTTCCACGTTGGCGCTGGCGAGATCGACGGCTACCTAGGCCTGACCAACCTCACCGACCTGGCGCGCCTGCATCGCTGGCAGCCGGACCAGGTGCAGGGCTTGCGCCTCAAGTTCGCCGACTTGTTCGATGCGCCGCGCGGCGCCTGGGAAATCGCCCAGCACCTGGGTGAAAGCCAGTACTACGCCCGCGACTGGACCCGTACCCACGGCAACCTGTACCAGGCCATCCGCATGGAAAAAGCCATGATCGGCCTGCTGTTGCTGCTGATCGTCGCCGTGGCGGCCTTCAACATCATCTCCACGCTGGTGATGGTGGTGAACGACAAGAAGGGCGATATCGCCATCCTGCGTACTCTCGGCGCCACGCCGGGGCAGATCATGGCGATCTTCATGGTGCAGGGCACCGTGATCGGCGTGGTCGGTACCCTGATCGGTACGGCCGTCGGCATTTTGGCCGCGCTGAACGTGAGCGCCGCCATCGCCGGCCTCGAAACCCTGATCGGCCACAAGTTTCTCAACGCCGACGTCTACTTCATCGACTACTTGCCGTCCCAGGTTCAGGCCCAGGACGTGTTGATGGTGGGCGGCGCTGCGTTGGTCCTGAGTTTCCTTGCCACCCTGTATCCAGCCTGGCGCGCGGCACGTACCCAGCCAGCACAGGCCTTACGTTATGAGTGAATCGGGCATGAGTGAAAAAGCAATCCTGAGCTGCCGCGACCTGGGCAAATCCTACGAGGAAGGCCCGGAGTCGGTGGTGGTGCTGTCCAACCTGCAACTTGAGCTGCACCCAGGCGAGCGCGTAGCGATCGTGGGCAGTTCCGGTTCCGGTAAAAGTACCTTGCTGAACCTGTTGGGCGGCCTTGATACGCCGTCCCAGGGCAGCGTGTGGCTGGCCGGTGAAGAACTGTCGGCCCTCGGTGAAAAGGCTCGCGGCCAGCTGCGCAACCGTTCGCTGGGCTTTGTGTATCAGTTCCACCACCTGTTGCCGGAGTTCACCGCCCTGGAAAACGTGTGCATGCCGCTGCTGATCGGCAAGACCGCGATCCCGCAAGCCCGCCAGCGTGCCAAAGCGCTGCTGGAGCGCGTTGGCCTCGGCCATCGCCTGGAGCACAAACCGGCCGAGTTGTCCGGCGGCGAGCGCCAGCGTGTGGCCATCGCTCGCGCCTTGGTGAACAACCCAGGGTTGGTGATGCTCGATGAGCCGACCGGCAACCTCGACTCCCACACCGCCCAGGGCATCAAGGACTTGATGCTGGAACTGAGCACCCAGATGCGCACCGCGTTCCTGGTGGTGACCCATGACATGAGCATGGCCCGCCAGATGGACCGTGTGTTGCACCTGCAGGAAGGTCATCTGGTCGCCATCTGACCCGTTTCAAGCCCGGCGCTTCAAGCGCCGGGCTTTTTCATTTTTTCAGGCGGTGCAAGCGAATGTTCAGACCGTTATCGATTTTCATCGGCACGCGCTATACCCGCGCCAAGCGCCGCAACCGTTTTGTCTCGTTTATCTCGATGACCTCGATGATCGGCCTTGCCCTGGGCGTGTTGGCGATGATTGTGGTGTTGTCGGTGATGAACGGCTTCCAGCGCGAAATGAGCTCGCGCATCCTCGGCATGGTGCCTCACGCGACCATCGTCGGCGTGAATCCGATTAACGATTGGCAGCCGGTGGCCGCCGCCGCGATGAAGAATCCGGAAGTGACCGCCGCCGTACCTTTCACGCAAATGGACGGCATGTTCTCCTACAAGGGCGCCATGCAGCCGATCGAGATCAGCGGTATCGACCCGGCGCAGGAAGGCAAGGTGTCGATCGTGGCCCAGCATATCGTGCGCGGCAGTCTGGAAGACTTGAAACCCGGCGAGTTTGGCGTGGTGGTCGGCGAAATCACGGCTCGGCGCTTCCGTCTGAATGTGGGCGACAAAGTGACCCTGATCGTGCCGGAAATCAGCACCGCACCGGGCGGCATCACCCCGCGCATGCAGCGTTTGAACGTGGTGGGCATCTTCAAGGTTGGTGCTGAACTGGACGGCTCCATGGCCATGATCCACATGGCCGACGCCGCAGAGATCCAGCACTGGCAGCCGAACCAGGTGCAAAGCGTGCGCCTGGCGGTGAAAGACCTGTACGCGGCCCCCAAGGTCTCATCGGACATCGCCGCCAGCCTGGGCGCCGCCTACAAGCCTGACGACTGGACCCACACCCAGGGCAGCCTGTTCAGCGCGATGAAGATGGAAAAGACCATGATCGGCCTGCTGTTGCTGATGATTGTCGCGGTGGCCGCGTTCAACATCATTGCCACCTTGATCATGGTGGTGAACGACAAGGGCGCGGACATTGCGATTTTGCGCACCATCGGCGCGACGCCACGGCAGATCATGGCGATCTTCATGGTGCAGGGCACGGTGATCGGTATCGTCGGTACATTGATCGGTGGCGTATTGGGCGTGATTGCCGCGCTGAACGTCAGTGAACTGGTGGGCTGGGTGGAGAGGGTTACCGGGCAGCATATCTTCAGTTCGGACGTGTACTTTGTCAGCAACCTGCCTTCGGAACTGCAGGGTGGGGATGTGCTGCTGATCTGCACGGCCGGGTTTGTGTTGAGCTTTCTGGCGACGCTGTATCCGGCGTATCGGGCGGCGAAGATTGAGCCGGCGCATGCCCTGAGATATTCGTAAACTTCAGACCGCTCCCACATTTTGATTTGTGAATACATTCAAATGTGGGAGCGGGCTTGCTCGCGAAAAGGCCGGCCCAGCTTGCATCAAACTTCGGTCGGCAACTCAATCACAAACCTTGTCCATCCCGCCCCAGATTCACAATAAATCCTCCCGCCATGTGCCCGCACAATCGACTGGGTAATCGCCAGCCCCAATCCCGCATGCTCACTGCTGCCTTCATGGCGTGCCGGGTCTGCCCGGTAGAAGCGGTCAAACAACCTCGGCAGCAACTCCGTTGGAATGCCATCCCCGGTGTTCTCCACTGAAAGCCTCACGCCATCCTCGATTCGCACACGCACTTCGCCACCCGGTGGTGTAAATCGCAGTGCGTTATCCAGCAGATTCGACAGTGCCCGGCGCAACATCCCACGATCACCCGTCGTACGGGCCGTGCCCTCACGCACCAGGCTGATCTGTCCGTCCTCTGCCAGCAATGTAAAAAACTCCAATAGCGCGTCGACTTCATCCGCCAGCACCAAGGTTTCACGCTTGGGCATCAACAAGCCGTGATCCGCCTTGGCCAGGTACAGCATGTCGTTGACCAACTGCGCCATCCATTGCAGTTCTTCCAGGTTGCTGTGCAGCGCCTCGCGGTAGTCCTCCAGCGGCCGTGGCTGGGTGAGGATGACCTGGGTCTGGGTCAGCAGGTTCGACAGCGGCGTGCGCAGTTCGTGGGCAATGTCGGCGGAAAACGCTGAAAGGCGCTGGAATGCGTCGTCGAGTCGGCCGAGCATGGCGTTGAAGGCTTGGGCCAGGTCCGCCAGTTCCGTGGGCATTTCCTGTTGAGGCAAACGTTGGGTCAAGGAGTGTGCCGACACACTGGCGGCCACTTCGCCCATGCGTCGAAGTGGCCGCAACCCGCTGCGCGCAGCCCAGGCGCCGAGCAGGGCGGTCGCCAGGGCCGATAGGCCGACAGTGAGCCAGATCAGGTGCTGCATGCGCTGCAAAAAGTGCTGATGGTGAGTAATGTCGAGCATCAAGCTCAGTTGCGGTGAGTCGGGTTGGCCTGCCCTCAACGGCGCGTTGTAGACCCGGTAGTCGGTGTCGGCGTTTTGCAGGCTGTGCAGGCCGGGTGCCTCGGGCAAGGTCACGCTTGGTGCATCGTCCAGCCAGCGTTGGCCGGCGGCGGTGATGCGCAGGGTAAGGTCGGGCTGGCGACTGAGTTCGGTGCGCAATTGCGCTTCACGCCGGGCGAAGGCCTCCGGCGAGTCGACACCTTGCAAGGTACTGCGCAGCGCCACCAGTTTGCTGTCGAGTTGCTGCTGGTCCAACTCAATGAAGTGCGCCTCGCTGGCGCGATTGAACAGCACCCCGGCGATCAGCGACACCACGGCGGTACAGGCGGCAAACAGCAGCGCCAGGCGGCTGGCCAGGGACAGGCGCTTGATCAATTGACCCGCTCCTCCAGCACATAACCCATGCCGCGTACTGTGTGGATCAGCTTGTTGGGGAAGTTGTCGTCGACTTTCAGACGCAGGCGGCGGATCGCCACTTCGATGATGTTGGTGTCGCTGTCGAAGTTCATGTCCCACACCTGAGAAGCGATCAGCGATTTGGGCAGCACTTCGCCTTGGCGGCGCAGCAGCAGTTCCAGCAGGGAGAATTCCTTGGCGGTCAGGTCAATGCGTTGGCCGTCTCGCTCCACGCGGCGGCGGATCAGGTCCAGGCGCAGGTCGGCCAGTTGCAGCGCGGTTTCCTGCGGTGTGCTGCTGCCACGGCGCAACAGGCTGCGCACGCGGGCGAGCAGTTCGGAAAAGGCGAAGGGCTTGACCAAGTAATCGTCGGCGCCCAGCTCCAGGCCGTGTACGCGGTCTTCCACGGCGTCGCGGGCGGTGAGGAACAGCACCGGAATGTCCATGCCGGCGCTGCGCACGGCCTGGAGGATCTGCCAGCCGTCACGGCCCGGCAGCATCACGTCGAGGATCAACAGATCGTAGTCCCCGGTCAGCGCAAGGTGCTGGCCGCTGGTGCCATCGGCCACCAGTTCGGTCGTAAAACCCGCTTCGGCCAGGCCCTGGCGCAGGTAGTGGCCGGTTTTGGGTTGGTCTTCGACGATCAGCAGTTTCATGGGCAGCTCTTGGCAACGGTGGACGACGGCTTTATACCTTGGGTGCCAGGGCAGGGGAGCAACCTGACAAAGTTGTAATCTAGCAGTCAGCTGGCTGGCAGCGACGCAATCTTAGAGTGCTGCCCAAGCTGTTTATCTATTTTTGGAGAAGACCGATGGCGTTGCGTACACCCCTGTTGTTGGCGGGTTGCCTGTTGGCATTGAGTGTTGAAGCGATGGCTGATGCCGCCCACACCTATGCCTTCGGCGAAGCTGCGCCGGCGAGCAAAGCCACGCGTACCGTGGAAGTAACCCTGCAGGACATTTCCTTTTCGCCCAAGTCCCTTGACGTGAAAGCCGGTGAGACCGTGCGCTTTGTACTGGTCAACAAAGGCCAGTTGCTCCACGAATTCAACCTGGGCGACGCGGCGATGCATGCCGAACACCAGAAGGAAATGCTGCAGATGCAGGCCAGCGGCATGTTGACGGCAACGGGCATGGGCAAGATGGATCATACAGCCATGGGCCACGGTGCGATGAAACACGATGATCCCAATAGCGTACTGGTTGAGCCGGGCAAAACCGCCGAGCTGACCTGGACGTTCACTCAGGCAACGGGCCTGGAGTTTGCCTGCAACCTTCCGGGGCATTACCAGGCGGGCATGGTCGGCAAGCTCAACGTCGATTGATCCGCTGGCGCTTAGGCGCGGGGGCAAAGGCTGGTAGACTGGCGCGGTTTATTTAGCCAGGTTTCCGCCATGCATCCCGCAGCCGAACATTCGCCGCTGGGCAAGTCCAGTGAATACATCTCCACCTACACACCTTCGTTGCTGTTCCCGATCCCGCGTGCCGCCAAGTGGGCCGAGCTGGGCCTGAGCGCCGAAACCCTGCCTTACAAGGGCGTTGATTTCTGGAACTGCTTTGAACTGTCCTGGCTGCTGCCGTCGGGCAAGCCGGTGGTGGCCATCGGTGAGTTCAGCATTCCGGCCGACTCGCCGAACATCATCGAGTCCAAGTCGTTCAAGCTGTACCTCAACTCGCTGAACCAGACCGCGTTTGCCGATGCTGCCAGTCTGGAAACCACCTTGCGCACCGACCTCAGCGCTGCCGCCGGTGCGCCTGTGAGCGTGCGTATCCGCAGCCTGGCCGAGATCGAGGCCGAAGGCGTGATGGCGTTGCCGGGTGTATGCATCGATGATTTGGATATCAGCGTCAGCAACTACGAGCACCCGCGCCCGGAACTGCTGCGTTGCGATGACTCGCGCGTTGTCGAGGAGAGCGTGCACAGTCACCTGCTCAAATCCAACTGCCCGGTGACCAGCCAGCCGGACTGGGGCAGTGTGGTGGTGCAATACCGTGGTCACGCGTTGGATCACGCCAGCCTGCTGGAATACATCGTGAGCTTTCGCCAGCACTCGGACTTCCATGAGCAGTGCGTAGAGCGCATCTTCCTGGATTTGCAGCGCTTGCTGAAGCCGGAAAAGCTGACGGTGTACGCGCGGTATGTGCGGCGGGGTGGGTTGGATATCAACCCGTATCGCAGTACTGAGGATGTGGCGTTCCAGAACGTGCGCCTGGCTCGTCAGTAACATTGAAAAGCCCCGCGATTGCGGGGCTTTTTGCTATCAGATCCCGATATTGCCCAAGGTGATCATGATATTGCGCAGGGTCCCGGAAATCACCGGGTGCTCGGCATCGAACTCGATGGCCGCTTGATTCACATCGTCGGAAATACTCGGTGTTTGAGTGGCCGGCTCCAGTTCGAGTTGTAATTCGAACTTGGCAATCAAGGCTTCCAGCGCTTCACGTTTTTCTTCCGACAGCGGCGGTTCCTGTTCCAACTGCCCGCGCAGGATTTCGACCTGTTCTTCCAGTTTTTTGCGATCAGGCATGACGTGTTTCCTTTTATCGATAGGCACTGGCATAGACCGCGGCACGCCGAGAAAGGTCTACGGGCTGACCTGTAGATTAATCCACTGGCGTCGACTGTGCATGATCCGTGTCAGGGCTTCTCGCCTTTGAGCTGGCGCAGGCTGATGTCGGCCAGGCAGGTGCCGAGTTCGCCCAGGTGGTCGATCACCGAGTGCACACCCAGCCCGTAAAGGGCGACGGTGGCCTTGCCGCGCTTGTGCTCGCGTTCCGGTTCGCTCAGCGCCTGCCATTGTGCGGGCGCCATGCCGCACAGCGAACCGCAGGAGGCCAGGCCGATGGTCCACAACCCGGCGTTGAGCCCGGATTGCAGCAAGCGCGGTTCGCCGCTGACCAATACACAGCCTTCCAGGCGTTCAATGTTCAGTTGCATCAAGGCTTGCCAGCAGGCGTGGGGCGCAGGCCAGCGAATGGAGGAGGGTGGTGTCGCCTTGACCCACGCAGGCAGCGTGGCGGCCAGCGGGGTGGTGACGGCGGGAGGCAGTTCATCCAGCCAGGCGCACGGGACGCCTTGTTCCTTGAGACTGCGCAGGATGTTCAGGGCGCCGGGCGTAGCCTGGGATTCAAGGGAGGGCGAGTCGGTGCGAGCACGGGAACCGAAGTCCACCAGGCAGCCACTCAAGCCAAACAGGACGGCAGTCAAGGTGGGCGCGCTGGCGATGGCTATCTCGGCGTGAGGCATGTCGACATCCCTGAAATAGCTCTAACGCTATCGACTCAGGATGACAAGTCGATGACACAATTGTTATTTGTAGGAAAATTGTCCATTTTTGCTATGGCGTTTCCTAGTTGCTGCCTAATTGGCGACTTCCGTCATATACTGACGGCCTTATTCAGGGCATAGCGCCCATGACAGACCATTCAAGGAGCAAAAGCTATGCGCTGGAGCCACTACTTCGCTCAGCTGTCGGTGTGTGCCACTGTCTTGTTGGCACCTTTCGCCGCACAGGCTGCATCGGAAGATGATCCATGGGAAAGCGTCAACCGCCCGATCTTCACCTTTAACGACACCGTAGATACCTATGCCCTCAAGCCATTGGCTCAGGGCTATCAGTTCGTGACGCCGCAGTTCGTGCAGGATGGCATTCACAACTTCTTCCGCAACATCGGCGACGTAGGCAACCTGGCCAACAACGTGCTGCAGCTCAAGCCGCACAACGCCGGTGTCGACACCGCGCGTTTGCTGGTCAACACCACCTTCGGTGTGCTGGGCTTTATCGATGTCGGCACCAAAATGGGGCTGCAACGCAGCGATGAAGACTTCGGTCAGACCCTCGGCTACTGGGGCGTCGGCAGCGGTCCTTACGTGATGCTGCCCCTGCTCGGCCCAAGCACCTTGCGTGATGCGCCGTCCAAATACGTGGACAGCTACACCCAGCCGTACCGCTACATGAACGATATCGGCTGGCGCAACAGCACTTTTGGCCTGAATATCGTCGACACCCGTGCGAGCCTGCTCGACAGCGAGAAGCTGATCACCGGTGACAAGTACACCTTCATTCGTAACGCTTACCTGCAGAACCGCGAGTTCAAGGTCAAGGACGGCAAGGTCGTCGACGACTTCTAAGCCGTGACGTTTTGAAATGAAAAAGGCGACCTCAGCGGTCGCCTTTTTTGTGCGTGGGATTCAACGCATTTTCAAGATCTTGAGGCCCAGGTGTTGGTCTTCTCCCCTGGCCTTGGCCCACACCACCTCGGTATCGGCCTCCAGGCCCTTCAGTGCGGCGTGCTCCGAATCGATGCGCACGGTCAGCAGGTCGCCTACGTTGAACTGGCGAGGCGCCTGCACCTGCATGCCGGAACTGGAAAGGTCCACACAAACCCCGGCAATTTCTTGCCCTGCATGGATCAGGGATACGTCTGCATCCACACGCATGCGGATGAAATCGCGTTTTTCGGCGTAGTCGCGCTCGTGTTCGCTCATGGGCTTCATCCTTACTTTGTGTTGTGGTCGTGCCTGTTCTTATAACTCCCGGTGATTTGCGGTGTAAAGACGCCCGGCGACCATCGGCATGAGCTTGAAACCCCTGACGGATGGGAGTACCGTCTGCGCCTTAGAAGGGCACCTCTGCTTTACCGTTGTGCATGGGCGAAATCCCAATGCTTTGTAGGACAGAGAGGCTAGAAAGCGAATCCAGTACGTGAGCCCGGCCATTGTCGCGCCACCTACGCCAACCTAATTCTGGCGCCGTTTGCCCACATGCAAAAAACCAGTGCCACGCTGCTGATAATCGATGACGACGAAGTAGTGCGCGCGAGCCTCGCGGCCTATTTGGAAGACAGTGGCTTCAGCGTCCTGCAGGCCAGCAATGGCCAACAGGGTCTCCAGGTATTCGAGCGCGACCAGCCCGACCTTGTGATCTGCGACTTGCGCATGCCCCAGATGGGCGGCTTGGAGCTGATTCGCCAGGTGACTGAGCTCGCCCCGCAGACACCGGTGATCGTGGTATCGGGTGCCGGGGTGATGAACGATGCTGTCGAGGCTTTGCGCCTGGGCGCCGCCGACTACCTGATCAAGCCCCTGGAAGACCTGGCGGTGCTGGAGCACTCGGTGCGCCGTGCCCTGGATCGTGCACGCCTGCTGGTGGAGAACCAGCGCTACCGCGAAAAGCTCGAAACCGCCAACCGCGAACTCGAAGCCAGCCTCAACCTGCTCCAGGAAGACCAGAATGCCGGTCGCCAGGTGCAGATGAACATGCTGCCGGTCAGCCCCTGGACCATCGACGACTTCCAGTTTGCCCACCAGATCATCCCGTCGTTGTACCTGTCGGGTGATTTTGTTGATTACTTCCGTGTGGATGAGCGACGTGTGGCGTTCTACCTGGCGGACGTTTCCGGCCACGGTGCGTCCTCTGCTTTTGTCACCGTGTTGTTGAAGTTCATGACCACACGGTTGCTGTTCGAATCCAAGCGCAATGGCACCTTGCCGGAGTTCACCCCCTCCGAGGTGCTGGGCCACATCAACCGGGGCCTGATCAGCTGCAAGCTGGGCAAGCACGTGACGATGGTTGGCGGCGTGATTGACGAAGAAACCGGTCTTTTGACCTACAGCATCGGTGGTCACCTGCCGATGCCGGTTTTATACACTCCTGACAGTGTGCGTTACCTGGAAGGGCGTGGTCTGCCGGTTGGCTTGTTCAATGAAGCCACCTATGAAGACCATATCCTGGAACTGCCGCCGACGTTCAGCCTCACGCTGATGTCAGACGGCATCCTGGACCTTCTTCCAGAGCCTACACTCAAAGAGAAAGAAGCCGCCTTGCCCCAAAAGGTCAAGTCGGCGGGCGGCAGCCTGGATGGCCTGCGGCAGGTTTTTGGATTGGCCACGCTAGGGGAGATGCCGGATGATATCGCCCTATTGGTGTTGAGCAGGAATCTTTGATGAGTACCGGAAGAATCCAATTCGCCGAGCAAGACGGGACCTTCGTCCTGAAATTTGTCGGTGAAGTGCGCCTGACCTTGTGTTCGGCGCTGGATGCGACGATTGAGCGGATCTTCACAGCGTTGAATTTCTCGGCGATCGTGATCGATCTGACCGAAACCCGCAGCATCGATAGCACCACCCTTGGCTTGCTGGCCAAATTGTCCATTCTGTCTCGGCAGAAGGTCGGCCTGCTGCCGACTGTGGTCACCACCCACGAAGACATCACGCGTCTGTTGCAGTCCATGGGCTTCGACCAGGTGTTCAACATCGTTGACCGCCCGATTCCGTGCCCGGAATGCCTGACCGACCTGCCGTCCCAGGACCAGTCCGAGGAAGTGGTGCGGGTCAAGGTGTTGGAAGCGCACAAGATCCTGATGGGCCTCAACGAGTCCAATCGCGAAGCGTTCCACGACCTGGTGAATGCGCTGGAGCGGCATTGATCTAGACGAATTCGAAGCATAAAAAAGGGCGGTCCCCGTGAGGGTGACCGCCCTTTTTGCCGTGGCTGCTTTACAGCTTGGCGGACAACAGCGCTTCGAGTTTTTCCTGGTCCCGAGCAAACTGACGAATGCCCTCGGCCAGCTTCTCAGTCGCCATCGCGTCCTCGTTGGACTCCCAGCGGAACTGCGCTTCAGTCAGGTGAACACGGGCTTCACCGGCATGGCCTGGCGACAGCTTGCGCTCCAGCGTGCCTTCGTCAGCCGCCAGCTTCTCCAGCAGGTCCGGGCTAATGGTCAGGCGATCGCACCCGGCCAGCTCTTCGATCTGGCTGAGGTTGCGGAAGCTCGCGCCCATCACCACGGTCTTGTAGCCATTGGCCTTGTAGTAATTGTAGATGCGCGTCACCGACTGCACGCCCGGATCATCCGAACCGGTGTAGTCGTTGCCATTGGCCTTTTTGTACCAATCGTAGATACGGCCCACGAACGGCGAGATCAGGAACACACCGGCCTCTGCGCAGGCCACGGCCTGGGCGAAGGAGAACAGCAGGGTCAGGTTGGTCTGGATGCCTTCTTTTTCCAGCTGCTCGGCGGCGCGGATGCCTTCCCAGGTGGAAGCGATCTTGATCAGCACGCGGTCGCGGCCAACGCCAGCTTTGTCATACAGGTCGATCAGACGGTGTGCACGCTTGAGAATAGCGGCTTCGTCAAACGACAGGCGGGCATCCACCTCAGTGGAAATACGCCCAGGTACCACTTTGAGGATCTCTTGACCCACTGCCACCGCAAAGCGGTCGCTGGCCAGGCCCACGTCACCGTTGCAGTCTTGCACGGCCTCATCCAGCAGCTTGGCATAGGCCGCGATCGACGCAGCCTTGAGCAGCAGGGAAGGGTTGGTGGTGGCGTCTTGCGGCTTGAGCTTGGCGAGGGTGGAAAAATCGCCAGTATCGGCAACGACAGTGGTGAATTGCTTGAGTTGTTCCAGCTTGGAAGTCATGGGCGTGCTCTGTCCTATGGGTCTGATGACATTACCCGAGCGCCGGCAGGCGCTCAAGGGCGCAAATGCGTTCGATCGTTTGCGAGGGCAACAACCTGAAAACAGCCGTTTGAATGGCAGGTCTGGCTGTTTAATAGGAGGACAAAACGGTCAGCAGGTTCAACCTGATCACAAATGGCCAGACTCGATCCCTGTGGCGAGGGAGCTTGCTCCCGTTGGGCTGCGAAGCAGCCCCAAAACCGTCAAAACGTTCAACGCCCTTCCAGCAGCGCTCCCGCCTGATCCAGCAGTGCCAGCGGGTCCGGCGTCTTATGAATATCCACCGACAGCAACTGCCTGAACTTCCTCGCCCCCGGAAAACCCGTGCCCAACCCCAGCGCATGCCGGGTAATGTGGTGCATCGTCCCGCCTCCGGCCAAATGTTCGGCAATGTAAGGCCGCAACTGCGCCAGCGCCTCGGCTCGACTGATCACCGGCTGCGTGCTGCCAAACAATTGCTGATCCACCTCCGCCAGCAAATACGGATTGTGATAAGCCTCGCGCCCCAGCATTACCCCGTCAAACGTTTGCAAATGCTCATGGCACTGCTCCAGCGTCTTGATTCCACCGTTGAGAATAATCTCCAGCTCGGGGAAGTCCTGCTTCAACTGGGCCGCCACGTCATAGCGCAACGGCGGGATGTCCCGATTCTCCTTGGGCGACAACCCCTCCAGAATCGCAATCCGCGCATGCACCGTAAAACTGGTGCAGCCTGCGTCCTTCACCTGCCCGACAAAATCACACAGCTCGGCATAACTGTCCCGGCCGTTGATCCCGATGCGGTGCTTCACCGTCACCGGGATCGACACCCCATCGCGCATCGCCTTCACACAATCGGCCACCAGCGCCGGGTGAGCCATCAGGATCGCGCCGATCATGTTGTTCTGCACCCTGTCGCTGGGGCAGCCAACATTCAGGTTCACCTCGTCGTAGCCGGCCGCCTGCGCCATGCGCGCGCAGGCGGCCAGATCGGCGGGAACGCTGCCGCCCAATTGCAGGGCGAGAGGGTGTTCAGCTTCGTTGTGGCGCAGGAAGCGTTCGTGATCGCCGTGAAGGATTGCGCCGGTGGTGACCATTTCGGTGTAGAGCAGGGCGTGTTTGGAGAGCAGGCGTAGGAAGAACCGGCAGTGGCGGTCAGTCCAATCCATCATCGGCGCGACGGAGAAGCGGCGGGAAAAAGAGTGTGATGCGGTGCTGGTCGGGGACATTGGGCAATCTGAGCAGGGTAGGGCGGGGGGTGTGAGTTTATCAGGAATAAGGTATGGGATCCGTGCAGCTTTCCTGAACCAAGCCTGAGGCGTGCCCAGCTTTCTTCATTGCCTGTTAATTTGTAGGCTGCCCCAGCCCAATGGGCTGAGGGGAGGCGAGGGTGTTGTTTTCAACAAAAATTCCCGTGAAAAAAGCTAGGCGCGGTGCAATAATGGCGCCAAGCCATCACTCTATTTTTTAAAGTATTCTTGATGAAAACAACTTTTTTCGCGCAATTATTTATTGTTTCTATTGTTTCCCTGCTGGTCTGCGTTACGTTTCTCCTGATTAAAGAAATGCTCTAACGCGGCTGACGCTGTTTGTATTGTCGAATAAAAAATCTGCCCAATACAAAGACACTCCCGAGTATCAGCCCTAGAAAAGCGCCCAGGAAAACAAATTTCTTGGTGCTCTTGGTGGTATAAGTTTTTACGTCATCGAGAGTGTTAAACGCTTTTAATGTATTGCTGGCATCCAGTGTCGGCAAGTTAAGCGCTACGGCTTCGGTACTGGCAATCGCCATCGCGGATTTCAGCTGCGCAGTGGCCTGTTCTGCCGTGGTCGCAGTGGTTGATGCGATGTAAAGCACAGGTTCACCTGCACCTGATTTCGGTGGGATGTCTTTCAAGCTGACGGATTTGGCAGCCATGACGCCCATGGCGGAATAGAAAACGTCATTCTGGATGGTGCTGTACAGCTTGGTTTCCAGCGACTGTGGACTCGGTGTAGCAGGCGCGTCCTTTTCATTCACTTCTTTATAAAGGCTGTAGAGCGAAGGTTTAGTGATGTAAGTGCTGGCAGTCCACTGTTCAGGTATCGATGCAGAGAGCGCCAGTGAAGCCGCGATGCCCACTGCGGCAGCCGCGATAATAGTGATCTTGCTTTTCCACAACGCCTGAACAAGGGGGATCAAATCAATTTCATCATCGTTGGTGCGGGCTTTAGAATTCGTTGGACTGCTCACGAAAAATTCCTATATTTGCGTTCCGGAATTGTAGAGAAAAAAACACGAAACGCCCATTTAATAGTGCGATGGGTGCTGGATGCGAATAATTCGTCTTTGTTGGGTTCGGCGCGACTTTTAGGTTGAGTCGCGCAGACTTTTCACAGGATCACTCCTACAGCACCTTCGTTCAAGCGGCTCGGATTTCAATGTCCGCCCTGCATCCGTCGGGCCACCAGATACACGCCAAGCCCGACCAGCGCCGTGGCCGCCCCGATGTACCCGGTGCTCGTCCATCCCAGCCCGGCCGTGATCGCCATCCCGCCAAACCACGGGCCCAGCGCGTTGGCCAGGTTGAATGCGGCATGGTTGGATGCCGCTGCCAGGCTCGGCGCTTCATGGGCGATATCCATCAAGCGGATCTGTAACGGCGCCGCCAATGACACCATGGTGCCGACCAGCCCGATACCCAGCAACACGCCCCACAACGAGCCTGCGGCAAACGGAAAGAACACCAGCACCGCCATCGACCACACCAAAATCAGGCCCACTGCGCGAAACTGCAGGCGGTCGAACAGTTTGCCGCCAGCAATATTGCCGATGATCCCACCCACGCCAAATGCCGCGAGGCCGAAGGGGATCCATTGCGGCGAGACTTTGGTGACTTCGAGCATGGTCGGCGCCAGGTAGCTGAACACGCAGAACATCCCCGCAAAGCCGATGGCGCCAATGGCCAGCGCCATCCATACCTGCGGTTTGGTGAAGGCGCGCAGTTCCTTGCGTGGATCGCTGCGTGGTTCGTCGTGGCGGTCGGGGACGAATTGCCAGACCAGTGCAATCGTGCACAACGCGATGACGCTCACCAGCGCAAACGCCGAGCGCCAGCCCAGATATTGACCGAGGAAGGTCGCAATCGGGTTGCCCAGGAGCATCGCCAGGGTCAGTCCCATCATCACCCGTGCTACAGCGCCGGCGCGCTTGTCGTTCGGCACCATGCTCGAAGCCACCACTGCGGCAATACCGAAATAGGCACCGTGGGGCAGGCCGCTGATAAATCGAAACGCCACCAGTGAGCCGAAGGTCGGGGTGAAGGCCGTGGCCAGGTTACCCAGGGCATACAGCCCCATCAGCAACAGCAGCATATGTTTGCGCAGGAGTTTGGCGCCGAGGATCGCCAGCAGTGGGGCGCCGACCATCACACCAAGGGCGTAGGCGCTGATCGCGTGGCCGACCTGGGGTTCGCTCAGGTTGAGGTTATGGGCGATGTCGGGCATCAGGCCCATGATGGCGAACTCGCCAGTGCCGATCGCGAAGGCGCCCACGGCCATGGCAGCTTCCATTTTTGCGGCGCTGCGCGCGGGCAGCACATGCCCGGGTGTTTGCTGGATAGTCATGGGTAACTCTATTGGAATGGATTGCACGAAGGGGAGCCGTCGATGCTACGCAAGCGGCGCCGAGGGTGTCTAGAACAGCCTTTTTCGGCAGAGTTCCGCGCCTGTGACCCCAGGTCGCGCCTGCCAGGCTTGACATCGGAGCATTAAAAGCCGCGATTTAGAGCTGTCAATTGGCCAAACGGCGCATAAACGCTGTTTGCCGTGATATTCTGCGCGCCGTCTTGGTCTAGTCTTTCCTGGGTGCGTACATCCGCATACGTCCCAGCGATTGGCTGTCGCCCAGGTAGCTGAAGCCAATAATGATAAGAAGTCAGCGCAGAAGGGACATAAACAGTGAGGTCGATACGTCGGCCTTGTGTGCCCACCCTGCAGTTCTCTCGTGAATGTGCAAACCCCGCGGTGCTGCCTTGCGCAGCTGCGATGGAGGGTTGCCCATGATCAGGGGCGGTAGGGCGGATGGCGTTTTATCATAGGTGCTACTGATGTTTAAAAAAGTAAACACTGCCCTGCTGGGGCTGGCTTTGTCGCTGGGGATCAGCTCCGTTCACGCGGAAGAGGCAAAGAAAGTCGATGTGCTGCTCATTGGCGGCGGCATCATGAGTGCAACCCTGGGTGTATGGCTCAATGAGCTGGAGCCGGGCTGGTCGATGGAAATGGTCGAGCGTCTTGATGGCGTGGCCGAAGAAAGCTCCAACGGCTGGAACAACGCGGGTACCGGTCACTCGGCCCTGGCTGAGCTGAACTACACCCCGGAAGACAAGAACGGCAACGTTGAGATCCCGAAAGCGGTCGAGATCAACGAAGCGTTCCAGATCTCCCGTCAGTTCTGGGCCTGGCAGGTCCAGCAGGGCGTGCTGAAGAACCCGCGTTCGTTCATCAACACCACACCGCACATGAGCTTTGTGTGGGGCGATGACAATATCAAGTTCCTGAAAAAACGCTACGAAGCCCTGAAAGCGAGCCCGCTGTTCGCGGGCATGCAGTACTCCGAAGACCCGGCGCAGATCGCCAAGTGGGTTCCGCTGATGATGGAAGGGCGTGACCCGAACCAGAAAATCGCAGCGACCTGGAGCCCGCTGGGTACCGACATGAATTTCGGCGAGATCACTCGCCAGTTCGTCGCTCACCTGCAAACCACCCCTAAGTTCGACCTGAAACTGTCGAGCGAAGTGCAGGACATCACCAAGAACGCTGACGGTTCGTGGCGTGTGAGCTACAAAAACCTGAAAGACGGCACCAAGACCGAAACCGACGCCAAGTTCGTGTTCATCGGCGCGGGCGGCGGTGCACTGCACCTGCTGCAAAAGTCGGGCATTCCTGAAGCCAAGGAATATGCTGGCTTCCCGGTAGGCGGCTCGTTCCTGGTAACCGATAACCCAGCCGTGGCCGAGCAGCACCTGGCCAAGGCCTACGGTAAAGCGTCGGTGGGCGCACCGCCGATGTCGGTTCCGCACTTGGACACCCGCGTGCTGGATGGCAAGCGCGTGATCCTGTTTGGCCCATTCGCGACCTTCTCGACCAAGTTCCTGAAAGAAGGCTCGTACCTGGACCTGCTGACCAGCACCACCACTCACAACATCTGGCCAATGACCAAAGTCGGTATTCGTGAATACCCACTGGTCGAGTACCTTGCTGGCCAACTGATGCTGTCGGATGACGACCGCTTCAAGGCGCTGCAGGAATACTTCCCGAACGCCAAGCAATCCGACTGGCGCCTGTGGCAAGCCGGTCAGCGCGTGCAGATCATCAAGCGTGACGAAGAGCAGGGCGGCGTCCTGAAACTCGGTACCGAAGTGGTCAGCTCCGCTGACAACACCATTGCAGGCCTGTTGGGTGCATCGCCAGGCGCGTCCACCGCGGCTCCGATCATGCTGACCGTGCTGCAGAAAGTCTTCAAGGACAAGGTCGCGACCCCTGAGTGGCAGACCAAGCTGCACCAGATCGTACCGAGCTACGGCACCAAGCTGAACGACAGCCCTGAAGCGGTTGCCAAGGAATGGGCGTACACCGCCGAAATCCTGCAACTGCCGACGCCACCTGCGATTCCGCAAGGTGCTGCTCCGAAGGCCGCCGAGGCTGCCAAGCCAGCAGCTGAGCCAAGCAAGCCGGCCTCTGACCTGGCGCTGTAAGCCAAGTATCGAGTCGCTGTAAAAAGCCCGCTGAACCGGTAACGGTCAGCGGGCTTTTTTGTCCCTGGCGTTCAGACCTGGAAGTGCCTGAGCTGCTCATGCAGATGCAACGCCAGTGCATTGCTGCTATCGCACAACAAGTACAGGTGTTGTGCTGGTAGTGGAGGCAGGTCTGTTATCTGCCTGAGCCCTTCACCCATGCGGCTTTCCTCCATCAGGCCTACCGCCACGCCACTGCGAACGCAGGCCTCGACGGCGGATGAATTGGGGCTTTCCAGCAGCATCCGGTGATAAATCCCGTGATCCTTCAGTACCTGCAAGGCGGCGGCGCGATAGGGGCAGCCGGCGATGGGGACGGTGATGGGCAGCGGTGCATTCGACGGACAGCTAAAGTGCTCGGCCGCGACCCATAGCGGTTGTACGGGGCCGAGACGTTCACCCTGGGCCAGCGGGTGTGCGCTGACGGTGATGGTCAGGTCCAGGTGATTGGCCGTGAACAGGTTGAGCAACTCGCCGCTGGTGCGGGCTTCGACTTCAAGCTCCAGCAGCGGGTTGTCAGCGATCAACCGGGGTAAAAACTCCCGAATGAAGGCCGGTGCATAGGTGTCCGGTACACCCAGGCGGATCTTGCCCTGCATGCGCTGGGGCATCAGCGAGATCAGCAGGCGATCATGGCTCTTGAGGAATTCGGTGGTTTCGCCCAGCAGTTTCTTACCGTAGAGCGTCAACTCCACGCCTTGGTTGTTGCGGCTGAACAAGCGTTGGCCCACCTGATCTTCGAGCTTTTGTATCTGTGTGGTCACGGTGGACGCGCTGCGGTGCACCTGCTCGGCCGCTTCGTTGAAACGTCCAAAGCGCGCCACGGCGTGAAAGGTACGCAGCAGGTCGATATTCAGTTGTTTGGCCATGATTCCGCTTTTATGGATTGATGGTGCAGATTATTCAAATATACAGAATCATGCGTGGCCCTTAGCCTTTCAGTCAATGCGTACTGACCGGAGGCTACATGACGCGATCAACCTTAAAGCGACTGCTGTTACAGGTGGCGTTCGTACTGTCATGGAGCTCCGGTTATATCGGCGCCAAACTGGGTACGCAGGGCGGCGGGGCGTTCAATCTGTTGTTCTGGCGATTCCTGTTGGTCGCGGTGTGCCTGGGGCTGTTCCTGAACGTCAGGTTGTTGAAGGTTTCTTGGGCGCTGGTTCGCCATTACGCCGTCATTGGGTTTCTCTCACAGTTCCTGTACCTGAGTTGCCTCTACGTCGCGATCCAGAACGGCTTGCCCCCCGGCATTGCTGCGATCATCGCGGCCCTGCAGCCGTTGATGACGGCGGCGTTGTCGACCGGCAGCGCAACCGAGCGCAGTGGTGGCTGGCAGTGGGTTGGCCTGATGATCAGCTTCGTTGGCGTTTCCATTGTGATAGCCGGGCAGTACGGCAGTGGCGGGGAAGGCGTTGGTCTTGTCATTTACTTGCTGCCCTTGGCTGCGGCGCTGGGGCTGACGCTGGCGACCCTGTATGAGCGCCGTACGGTGCAAAGCCAGGACGCAGGCTTGGTCTTGCCGCTGTTCATCCAGTCGTTGCTGACCTTGATCGGCTTTACCGTCGCCGTGCTCTATACCGACACGCTGAGCATTCCCCGCGACCCAGACGTATTGATCTCAATTGTCTGGCTCACTGTGTTCTCAACCTTCGTTGCCTATTTGAGCCTCTGGATGCTGCTGCGCGTCATGACCGCGACCCACGTCGCTGCGCTGGTCTACCTGGAGCCGCCAGTAACGCTGGTGTGGGCAGCGCTGATGTTCGGCGATGTGATCCATGCCTCGACCTGCGCCGGCATTGCCGTGGTTGTCGCCGGGCTGCTGTTGGTGCGTCTGAAACGACCGACCGTCGCGTGCGCCTCTTGAGGCTTGCGGGTTCAGCAAGCTGACAGACATCACCTGTTAAAAATACCCACAGCCAAGCAGGAGCGCGGCTGTCACAACGGGGGATTTTTCGCGGTGCAAGTGTTGGGCGTCAGCGCCCGAGGGGTTTGTATGTGGCTACGTTATGCGGCATTGACGGCCATGGTCGTCGCAGCATCCGGGTGTGTGCAAGAGCGCGTCGTACATGAGCGCAGGCCGGTACAACGCGAATATGTGGAAGTCATCGCGCCGCAACCGCCGCCGGTGCAGGTGATCGAAGTCGAGCCGCCGGTGCGCTATGGCTACATTTGGTCACGCGGCTATTGGCGTTGGGAAGGCGGGCGCTATGTCGCAGTACACGGCCACTGGGAGCCGGTGCGCGAAGGTTATCGCTACGTGCATCCACATTGGGTCCAGCGCAACGACGGCTACCATTGGCAAGGCGGTGGCTGGGTTCGTTGAGCCTTGGTCAGATCGGCTTCGTCGTGCCCAGAAGCCGAACTTCACGCAATAGCGCGGCGCCGAGTTGATCGGTGCCCAGTTCCTTGTAGCCGACGGCTTTGATTTCGCCGTTCTCTTCTGCCTGGATGAGGATCACCGGGGTTTCTTTGCCGGTGGCTTCGTCGACGTGCAGGGCGTACTGCGGAATATCCAGCTTGATCGGCGTGCCTGCGGCCTGGCCTTTCACGTTGATCAGGAAGGCTGCACAGCCCGCGTCGACGTCCAGGCTGGTGGCGGAGCGACCACTGACGAAGCAGGTCTTTGGCAGGTCGGGCCAGGTGATCGATTCGGCGATCACCGTGCCGGACGCCATCGTCAAGGTAGCGAGAAGAAGCGTGCGCACGTAGGTCTTTCTCTCGATGGGGGTTGAACGCGACTTTTACCAAAGCCTGGTGGGCGTCGCAACGGCAAAGGCTCAGATCAGTCGTTTCATCCCCGCGGCCTTCGCAGCGTTCAAATCAAAGGTGGCGGTATATTCGCAGCCTGCAGCATGAGCACAGCGTTCTATCAGGCAGTCCGCGAAATCTGCTGTGCTGGAGGTGAATCGTCGCAGTGCCTGCCAGATGATCTCGGCGTGCTCGATGGTCAGTTCTCGGGTGCGTAGCAGCGTTTCGAGCACGGTCACCACATCACCCTTGGCAGACTGATAACAACTTTGCAGGACCCATACCAACTCCACCACGGACACCAGGCTGACAAAGCCTGGTGCAAAGGCGGTGAGCGACTCAATCAATTCAGATGCCTTGGGCGATTGCACGGGATCGTCCTGGGTGACATAGCGCACCAGCACATTGGTATCCAGTCCGATCATCCCGCTTTCGCCCCTTGTGCCGCGATGGCACGGTTCATCTCATCCAGCGAGACGGCCTTGGCGGGCTTTTGGATCAGGCCTTTGAGGTCCTGTACGGTTTTGCTGGCGGCAATCATGGAAAATTTGCCGTCTTCCATTTCGACAAATTCAACGCGATCGCCTGTCTCCAGGCCCAGGGCAGTTCTGACCTGGACGGGAATGGTGATTTGCCCTTTTGAAGTAAGCGTGGCGGTGGCCATAGTGAAGATCTCCATCGTGATGCTCCTTACCTTAGGGTAAGGAATTATGGAGGACAAGATCCGTTGGTCCATAGGTTGCTCTTCTGGTGTGAGTTGATCGGAACAGGTAAAAAGATAGCCCGAGTTATGCCTCGGGCACGTCCGAAAACACCCGCAAAGAGATACAACATATGACCGATCGCCAGCTCATCATACCTATTGCCATGCAGCCCATTGTCGAACGCGCCGGCTACGTGCCCGCCGTCAAGATCGGCAAGACGTTGTACTGCGCGGGGCAGGTCGGACGCACGGCGGCATTGGCGGTGATTGACGATCCAGAGGCGCAATTCATCGCCGCCTGGGAGAACCTGAGGCAGGTGCTGGAGGAGGGTGGCTGTACGTTCGAGGACGTGGTGGACATGACCACCTACCACGTCAACATGAGCGAGCACATGGCGGTTTTCCGTGACGTGAAAAACCGCCTGTTCCCGCGCGGGCATTGCGCCTGGACCACCATCGGAGTGTCCGAACTGGCACACCCCGGCCTGCTGGTGGAGATCAAATGCGTGGCAGTGCAGCGCTAGCTTACTGAACCACGCGATAGCACGGCACATACGCCGCGCCTCCCGGCAGCTTCATGCGGTGCTGGGCGACAAACGCCTGTAGCAGCTCGTCCAGTGGTTTCATGATGGCCGGGTCACCGTGGATCTCGTAGGGGCCGTTCTGCTCGATCAGGCGGATGCCCTTGTCCTTCACGTTACCCGCTACGATCCCCGAGAACGCACGGCGCAGGTTGGCGGCGAGTTCGTGGGGCGGCAGCGCGTGGCTCAGTTGCAGGCTGGCCATGTTCTCGTGGGTCGGATCGAACGGGCGCTGGAAGCCCTCGTCGATCTTCAGCAGCCAGTTGAAGTGGAACGCGTCGTTGCGCTCGCGACGGAACTGCTTCACGGCCTTGAGGCCGGCGGTCATCTGGCGCGCCACTTCGGCGGGGTCGTCGATGATGATCTGGTAGTGCGCCTGCGCCGCTTCGCCCAAGGTGGCGCCGACGAACGCGTGCAACTGCTGCAGGTACGGCGCTGCGTGTTTCGGCCCGGTGAGGATGACCGGGAACGGCAGGTCGCGGTTGTCCGGGTGCATCAGGATGCCCAGCAGGTACAGGAACTCTTCGGCCGTGCCAGCGCCGCCTGGGAAGATGATGATGCCGTGGCCCACACGCACGAAGGCTTCAAGGCGTTTTTCGATGTCCGGCAGGATCACCAGCTCATTGACGATCGGGTTCGGCGCTTCGGCAGCGATGATGCCCGGCTCGGTCAGACCCAGGTAGCGGCCTCCGGTAATGCGTTGCTTGGCGTGGGAAATGGTCGCGCCTTTCATAGGGCCTTTCATCACGCCGGGGCCGCAGCCTGTGCACACGTCGAGGCTGCGCAGGCCCAGCTCGTGGCCGACCTTCTTGGTGTATTTGTATTCTTCGGTGTTGATCGAGTGCCCGCCCCAGCACACCACGATCTTCGGCTCGACACCGGGGCGCAGCGTACGGGCGTTGCGCAGCAGGTGGAACACGTAGTCGGTGATGCCCTGGGAGTTGCTCAGGTCGATGCGCTGGCTGTCCAGTTCGTTCTCGGTGTAGACGATGTCGCGCAGTGCACTGAACAGCATTTCACGGGTGCTGGCGATCATTTCACCGTCGACGAAGGCGTCGGCGGGTGCGTTCAGCAGTTCCAGGCGTACGCCGCGGTCTTGCTGGTGGATGCGTACTTCAAAGTCTTTGTAGGCGTCGAGGATGGTCTTGGCGTTATCGATATGCGCGCCGGTGTTGAGGATCGCCAGGGCGCACTGGCGGAACAGGGTGTAGATGCTGCCGGTACCGGCTTCGCTCAGTTGCTGGACTTCACGTTGGGACAGGGTTTCGAGGCTGCCCTTGGGGCTGACGGAGGCATTGATGACATGACGTTGGGGCATTCTGATTCCTTGAAAGCGCAGCCACCGCACCCGCAAGGGGCCGCGATGGCTTGAGAATGATGGGCGCCGAATTCGGTCGCACGAGACGAATATTTACCTCAGGCGCAAGGCCGAGCGCAAACACCGTCCAGCACCATCATGCCGCAGAACTCACTGAATCAGCTTCCAGTTTTTGTAGAAAACCCGACGCAGGGTAAAGGCCATCCCGGCAAACCCAGCGATCACTGCGTTAAGGACCATCGGCACCGGTGTCGGCCGCACGATGTCGATAAACAGGCAGTAACGCTTGGCATCATTTTTGTTGAAAGACGCGTGCATCAGGGTGTCATCGAAGATAAACAGCGGGTCGTCGTGCCAGTAATGCTTGTGCTTGCCGACCTGGATGTAGACGCCTTCATGATGGGGCGCCGGTGCCATGTTGTAGAGCACGCGGAACATCATGCGCAGGGGGCCGAAATGGAAGGAGGTGGAGCGGTTTTCGTTGAATACCGACACGCCGATGGTCTTCACGAACGGTAGCTTTTTGCGCAGCTCCGGAATGTTGAGCGTGGTCTCGATGGGTTGGCCGTACCACTGAAAAAACAACATGCCGCGCTTCTTCTCGGCCATGCGTGCGTCCAGGTAACCGATGATTTCGTCCTTGTGGGCCATGGCGTCATCGAGCACCTGTTGCAGGTCTTCACGCCAGGCCGGTGGCAGGTCGGCCATTGTGTAGACGTGGCGGTTAGGTGAACTGAACAGGTCGAACAGGGTGTTGAACGGTGCCAGCAGCCAGGTGTTACGGCCACTGCCAATAAAGTATTTTTTGACGGTGGGCGCGTCATAGAGGCCATTACGCAGGAAGTCGTAAATGCCGCAGATCACCACCAGGCCGAAAAATACCAGCGTGGTCTCGGGGAAAATATCGATAATCATCAGCACGCCTAATACCCAGGCGACCGATACCGCTTTTTTACGCAAAGCAGGGTTATTCATGACACTCAGCTCCAGCAGGACGCCATTCGACAGGTCCGGATCCGTGGCCGCGAGTGGTGGGGTTTCGAAACATATTGAAACAACTGCGTCATGATAAGACGTTCGGCGCTGGAGAGGCGTTTTAAATATTGCAAAATTGTGAAGGCTCAACACAGTTTTTAACCGTCTCAGCGCTGAGTGGATTGGATTTTGTAAACAGAAGATTTGCGACTATCGTGACGCTTCGGTTTTTTGGACGTCATAGACCGGTACGATTGAAGTTGAATGGCCACCATTGGCCTTCGGCACCTTGGAAGAGGCAGAAATTTTATGATCATCAAACCGCGGGTTCGTGGCTTTATCTGTGTGACCGCTCACCCTGTTGGCTGTGAAGCGAACGTCAAAGAACAGATCGACTACGTGACTCAACACGGCGTCATCGAAGGCGGCCCGAAAAAGGTGCTGGTCCTCGGTGCTTCCACCGGTTACGGCCTGGCTGCGCGCATCAGTGCTGCCTTTGGCTGTGGCGCCGACACCCTGGGCGTGTTTTTTGAGAAAGAAGGCGAAGAAGGCAAGCTGAGCTCCGCCGGCTGGTACAACAGCGCCGCGTTCGAGAAGTTTGCTGTCGAGAAAGGCCTGTACGCCAAGAGCATCAACGGCGACGCGTTCTCCGACGAGATCAAGCGCCTGACCATCGAAACCATCAAGAAAGACCTGGGCAAGATCGACCTGGTGGTCTACAGCCTGGCCGCGCCACGCCGTACCGACCCGCAAGGCGTGGTGCACAACTCCACCCTCAAGCCGATCGGCAAGGCCGTGACCCTGCGCGGTATCAATACCGACAAGGGTGTTGTGGTCGACACCACCCTTGAGCCAGCGACCCAGGAAGAGATCGACGGTACCGTCAAAGTGATGGGCGGCGAAGACTGGCAGCTGTGGATCGACGCCCTGCGTGACGCCGACGTTTTGGCCGAAGGCGCGAAAACCACCGCCTTCACCTACCTTGGCGAGAAGCTGACCCAGGACATCTACTGGAACGGCTCCATCGGCGAAGCCAAGAAAGATTTGGACAAGAAAGTCCTGACCCTGCGCGACAACCTCGCGGCACTCAAGGGCGACGCCCGTGTGTCGGTGCTCAAGGCCGTGGTCACCCAGGCCAGCTCGGCCATTCCAATCATGCCGCTGTACCTGTCGCTGCTGTTCAAAGTGATGAAAGAGCAGGGCACCCACGAAGGTTGCATCGAACAGGTCTACGGTCTGTTCAAGGACAGCCTGTACGGCAGCCAGCCAAAACTTGACGCCGATGGCCGCCTGCGTGCCGACCTGGCCGAGTTGGAACCGAAAGTCCAGGACGCCGTAGCGGCCTTGTGGAACCAGGTCACCGACGACAACGTCAACGAGATCAGCGACTTTGCCGGCTACAAGGCTGAATTCCTGCGTTTGTTCGGCTTTGAAATCGACGGCGTGGACTACGACGCTGACGTGAATCCGACCGTGAAGATCAACGGTCTCATCTCGGCTTAAGTGATGGAATAGACAGCAGCCTCGATTATGGGGCTGCTGTTTTGTTCTTCCCCTGCACGCGTTCAGCCTTGGTTGAACAGTCGAAGGGCGTTGGTAAAACCAGTACGCTTGATACTCACCACTTCTTTCTCCCACAGCGGATTCAGGGGCACATGATAGCCGCTGTCTTTGGCTGTCTCGGCCAATTCCGCCATTTCTTTGCTGTCATGGATCATGCAGATTTCATCGAACCGCCCCAGCTTGGTCGGTAGGAAGAACGTTGCCGGGTAGTTGGCGGCGACATCCGTTGCCGGGCTGCCGGAGTCCGCGTTGTGGTGGACCACCCTCTCGCCATTGCCGACCAACCTATGATTAATCAGCTCAATCATTTGCTTTATCCGCGCTGAGGCATTTCCCAGATCGGGGTCCTCCTTTTGATAGAAGCGCGCGACGCTTTCATAATCTGCGCGCAACTGCATTGGCACCTGGAAAGCCTCAGGGTCTGAATGACGGTGTCTGTAGCGATCTATCCTTTGCGTCAAAACGCTGTGCGCGACATCGGGCACCGGCAGCTTGTCTTCAGCACCATAGTCGCCGAGATGGGGCGCCACCATGTGCAGGTCATAGTCGGCCGTCAATGCCTTGCCTCCCGCGCGTTCCGCCAGCACTTCAATAGGCTTGCCCTTATGGCTGATCAGATAGTTATCTGCTGAGGGTGAAGTGCGTTTGCCTTCGAATGCATACACCTGCTGGCTAGGCCCCTGGGCGCTGAAACGCAGTATGCCGTCCTGCTCTGTGGGTGCCAGTTCAGCGATGTGGCCGAGTCTCATCAATTCACCGAGGCGATTTTGTGAGATCTCCAGAGGGATGGCGACTGCATCGTTCTTGCGGATGCAATCCGCGACTTGCTCATTGGCGCGGTTCAGTTTCTCGGGGGCTTCGTGCTTGAATTTCTCAAGCTTGCTGAAGGCTTGATCCGTGCAGATCAGGCCGGCCTGCGGTCCCCAGTTGGCACTTTTTCCCTTGATATGAAAGTTCTTGGTGGGGTGGCCGGCTTCTATCAACCCGGTGGCGACGGTTTCGACTGGACGCACGCCGATGATGGAGTTGGTCTGCGCCGCAATTTCCTGCAAAGGCACAAGGTGGCTGGGGACTATTCCCGTTTGTTCCCTGATGCGCTCGAATGCGATCCTTATCGAGTCGTTTGCCTCTGGTGCAGTGGCCGTCGACTGACGCGGTGGAGAGCCTTGCAAAGCATTCAAGCCAAGCTGACGCGGTATCTGGGCTGAACTCAGTACGCCTATCATGGTGTATCTCCAAATCATGTTTTATTGGCATGTTGGATGATCCCTTCCAGACCCCAGTATTCCTTCGATTGCACGGGAGACATTAAAGAAGCCATTCTTCGGCGGGGAGCAAAAAGTATGACGGCTTGTATGAAGCGTAATGGGAGGAGGGTCGTTCCGGTGCGCAAACGTGATGCGGTCTAGGTGTTTGTTGCGTTTGAGCGGTGAAATTATCAGAGCGATCCTACGCGTGTTGACGCGCGGCTCAGTGCGATCAGCAAGGGAAACTGTCGTGCAAATGAATGGGAGGAACGTATGACAATTCGTGCAGTGGTTTTTGACTTCGGCGGTGTCCTGTTCGACTGGAGCCCGCAGCACCTGTACCGCAAGCTGATTGCCGATGATCACGAGCGGCAATGGTTTCTCGAAAATATCTGCACCCAGGCCTGGAACACCGAGCAGGACGCTGGTCGCTCCTTGGCCGAAGGTACCCGCAGCCTGATCGAGCAGCACCCAGATCATGAACGACTGATCCAGGCCTATTACGACCGTTGGCACGAAATGCTGCGTGGCCCATTGACGGAAGGCGTGGCGATCCTCAAGGCGCTGCACCAGGCCGATATGCCGTTGTTTGGGCTCACCAACTGGTCGGCGGAAACCTTTCCTTATGCGCGGGCCAACTACCCGTTCCTGCAGTGCTTTCGCGAGATCGTGGTGTCTGGCGAGCTGAAACTGATCAAGCCTGATGCGGCGATCTACAACGCCAGTCTCAGTCAGGTACGCGGCCACCTGCCGGACATCCAGCCCTCTGAAGTGGTGTTTATCGATGATGTTGCTGGCAATATCGAGGCGGCCATCGCCCTCGGCTGGCAGGGGGTCCACCACGTGTCGGCCGAAGGTACCGCCGCGCAATTGCGAGCGTTGGGCGTGAGCTTCTAGCGCGCCCACTTTTCCATGGCGAAATCCACGAAGGCGCGCAGTTTGGGCAGGCGATAACGGTCCTGGCCGTAGAGCAGGTGCATGGGGCGGCTGGGGAGTCGATAGGCAGTGAGCAAGGCCACCAGCTTGCCGCTTTCCAGGTCCGGTTGTACCAGGGCGTCGGCCAGCATGATGATGCCCATGCCGTTGACGGCCGCCTGGCGTAAGCCTTGCGAGCTGTTGATGGTCAATGAGCCGGACACCGGGACCTCGACCTCGCCGCCCTCGCCGGTCATTCGCCACAGTTTGTCGGCGTCGCGCCAGTTGTCACTTGCCGGGTAGGCAAACGCCAGGCAGTCGTGGTGCTGCAGCTCATCGGGCGTTTGCGGCGTGCCCCGTCGTGCCAGGTATTCAGGTGACGCGCAGAGTGTGAGGGTGTAGTCCTGCATTGGCCGGGCGATCAGGCTGGAGGTTTCCAGTTCACCAAGACGGATCGCCACGTCGAAGCCGCTGTCGACCAAGTCCATCCGCTCATTGCTCAGCACCACGTACAGGTTGATCAGTGGGTAGCGCCGGGAAAATTCGCTCAAGGCCGGTGTCAGGCGTTCGGTGCCGAACACGGGAGGCGCAGTGATGCGCAGATTGCCTTTGGGGATATCGCTGTGGGCTTGCTCGGCAAGTTGTTCGGAGTCGGCCACCAACCCCAGCACTTCCAGACAGCGCTGGTAATACTGCCCGCCAAATTCGGTGAGGCTTTGTTTGCGCGTGGTGCGTTTGAGCAGGCTCACGCCCAGGCGCTGCTCCAAGGCACGCAGATGGTTGCCGACCATGGTGGTGGACATCCCGCAGGCATGGGCTGCTGCCGTCATGCTGCCGGTCTCGACCACTTTCACGTACACCGACATTGCCTGGAACAGATCCATTATAAAGCCTTGATTTAAAGTCATTGCAGGAATGTGCAGTTTATCCAGCTCAGGTGGCTAACGATACTGCAGCCATCACTACGATGCACTGGAGCCCGCACCATGACCGCCGCCTGCCTGATGACCACTTATCAACCCTTGGCCCTGAGCTTCACGCGCGGCCTGGGCACGCGACTCTGGGACCAGCAGGGCCGCGAATACCTGGACGCGGTTGCCGGCGTGGCGGTGACCAATGTCGGCCATTCGCACCCCCGGCTAGTAACGGCGATCAGTGAGCAGGCTGGGCTCTTGCTGCACACCTCCAACCTTTACAGCATCGACTGGCAACAACGGCTGGCCCAGCGCCTCTCTCAGTTGTCAGGCCTGGACCGCGCCTTCTTCAACAATTCCGGTGCTGAAGCCAATGAGACAGCGCTCAAGCTGGCGCGCCTGCATGGCTGGAAAAAGGGCATCGAAGAGCCGTTGGTGGTGGTGATGGAAAACGCCTTTCATGGCCGCACCCTCGGCACCATGGCCGCGAGCGATGGCCCTTCGGTGCGGCTGGGCTTCCAGCGTTTGCCGGGGGATTTTCTCAAGGTGGGCTTTGGTGATCTGGAGGCGCTGGAGGTGATCACCCAGAAGTTTGGTCCGCGTATCGCGGCGGTGCTGCTGGAGCCGATCCAGGGGGAAAGTGGCGTACTGCCGGCGCCACCGGGTTACCTGCGAGCCCTGCGCGACCACTGCACAGGCCATGGCTGGCTGATGATGCTGGACGAAATCCAGACCGGCATCGGCCGCACTGGCACCTGGTTCGCCTTCCAGCATGAAGGCATCGTCCCGGACGTGATGACCCTGGCCAAAGGCCTGGGCAATGGTGTGCCGATCGGCGCGTGCCTGGCTCGGTCCGCCGTGGCCCAACTGTTCACGCCGGGCAGTCACGGCAGCACCTTTGGTGGCAACCCGTTGGCGTGTCGTGTGGGGTGCACCGTGCTGGACATCATCGAGGAACAAGGCTTGCTGAAGAATGCCGCGCAACAGGGCGAGCGCCTGCTGGCGCGGTTGCGCGTGGAGTTGAGTGAGCACCCGCAGGTCCTGGCGATTCGCGGCCAGGGGCTGATGATCGGCATCGAGTTGGCCAGCCCCTACCGTGACCTGGCTCAGCGCGCGGCCCAGGAACATGGGCTGCTGATCAACGTCACGCGGGGCAAGATCATTCGCTTGCTGCCGCCGCTGACCTTGGATGCAAAAGAGGTCGAGATGATCGTGCGGGCCATTACTCGGTTGCTGGCGTAGGGCCGTTGAGCCACTCCTGGTTCAGGGTCTCGGTATCGCCCAGGTAGTCCAACAGCCAGGCCATGGCCGGGGACAGCTTGTTCTGCGCCCAGGCCACACACGACGGGCTGGCCGGAAACGGCCGGCTCAATTGCAGTGCCACCAACTCACCGCGCTCGATCCACGGCAACACCTGATGCGCTGGCGCCATGCCGACGCACAGGCCGTCGCGCAGGCAATCGATGGCAGAAGCCCAATTGGGCACCACCAGGCGTCGCTGGTTATCCAATGTCCACGTGTCGCGCTTGGGCAGGTTACGCGAGGTGTCGGTCATGCACAGCGAGGCAAAGGGGCGCAGTTGATCGTCACTCAGTAACCCTTCGACACTGGCCAGAGGGTGTCGCGCGCTGACCACGCACAGCCAGTTCAACAAGCCCATGTCGCGGAAAGTGAAGTGGCTGGCCACGGGCACCGCGCTGGTCGCGCCGATCACAATGTCGGTGCGTTCATCGGCCAGGGCATCCCACACGCCGTTGTACACCTCGTATTCCAGCAGCAGCTCGACCTCAGGAAATTGTCGATAGAAGTCCAACACCAACTGTCGGCAGCGCTGGGGTTTGACGATGGAATCCACGGCCACCTTCAATTGGCCGCTCCAGCCATTGGCCACCTGCTGGCACAGGCGTCGTGTGCCGAGCATTTTTTTCATCACGCCACGGGCTTCGTCGATAAACAGGCGGCCAGCGGGCGTCAGTTCCACGTCCCGGTGGCGCCGCACAAACAGCGGCACTGCCAACCATTCTTCCAACTGGCGCACGGTATAGCTGACGGCCGACGGCACGCGATGCAGTTCCTGGGCGGCGGCGCTGAAACTGCCATGGCGCGCCACGGCATCGACCACATCCAGGGAATATTCTGACCACATGGCGGCTGCCTTCAAATTTATTGATAAGAGTGTCCAATTATTATCGCTTCACACAGAAACTGTCAGCTTCATAATGGGCGCCAGTCAGCAAATAGTTTGATGGCAGGATTAACAAGGCTTCAATGAAAAATTCTTTTGGTTTCACTTGGTATCTGGCGGGGCTGAGCATGCTCGGTTACCTCGCCATGGACATGTACTTGCCGGCATTCGGCGCCATGGGCGAACAGTTGCAGATTGGCGCAGGCGCGGTGGGTGCCAGCTTGAGTATTTTCCTCGCCGGCTTTGCGGTGGGGCAGTTGTTGTGGGGGCCATTGTCCGACCGCCTGGGGCGCAAGCCCGTCCTGCTCGCCGGCCTGAGCCTGTTTGTGCTGGGCTGCGCGGGGATGTTCTGGGTCGAGACCGCGCCGCAATTGCTGGCGCTGCGTTTTGTCCAGGCGATTGGCGTGTGTTCCGCCGCCGTCGCTTGGCAGGCGTTGGTGATCGACCGCTACCCGGCCGACAAGGCTCATCGTGTGTTCGCCAGCATCATGCCGCTGATGTCGTTGTCGCCAGCGCTGGCGCCGTTGCTGGGCGCGATGGTGCTGAACCACTTGGGTTGGCAGGCGATCTTCGGCGTGTTGCTGGGCGTCTCATTGCTGTTGCTGCTACCGACATTGTTCCTACGCACCACGGCGAAACGTCCGGCAGAGGCGGGTGAGCGTTCGCGCCTCGGTTATGGGCAGTTACTGACGTCTCGCGTGTTCACCGGCAACGTCATGATCTTCGCCGCCTGCTCGGCCAGTTTCTTCGCCTGGCTGACGGCTTCGCCCTTCATCCTGGGCGACATGGGCTACAGCCCAAATGACATTGGCCTGAGCTACGTATTGCCGACATTGGCCTTCCTGGTCGGTGGCTACAGTTGCCGCAGCACCTTGCAGCACTTCCAGGGCAAGACGCTGTTGCCCTGGTTGCTGCTGGCGTATTGCATCAGCATGCTGGCGTTGTACCTGGTTGCCACGCTGACGGTGCCAACCCTCACCACCTTGCTGATTCCGTTCTGCCTGATGGCGCTGGTCAACGGCGCCAGTTACCCCATCGTCGTGGCGAATGCGCTGATGCCGTTTGCGGAAAATTCCGGCAAGGCAGCGGCATTGCAAAACACCCTGCAACTGGGCCTGTGTTTCCTCAGCAGCCTGCTGGTATCGTCGATGATCGACCAGCCGCTGCTGATTACCGTGATCGTGATGCTGGCGACCGCGCCACTGGCGGTGTTGGGTTACTGGCTGGCGCGGCCGAAAGCCGGTGATTCGGAACTGGCGACCGCCTAGAACGTCACTTCCAGGTTCACCGTCGGCGTCGATGTGCGGCTACCCCGGCCGCCATCCACGCCGAACTTGTTATGCCAATACTCGTAACCCACCCCCAGGTAGAGGTTTGGCTTGACGTTTTTGCCCGGTCGCACCGCCACCATCAACGCGGTACGCATCAGGGCCTCGGGCGCGGTGTCACGGCCGTGGTAGTCCTCGCCTTTTTCCCCGACGTAATTGATGAAACCCTGGAATTTCGCCGCATGGTTGGCGATTTCGAAGGGGCGCATCCACGTCAGGTTGAGCATGTAGGTGTCTTCAAACGTGTGGTTCGACTCTTTCGCGCCGGGGATGCCGGTGTGGTTCCTTTCCTTGTAGTACATCAGGCTCAGGTCGAGAACGCCGACGGTGTTGAACTTCACTGTCGGGCCAATCACCAGTGCGCGTTTCTTCGCTGAGGCGAAGTTGTTGTTACGGTTGGCGTCAAAACCCAGGGTCAGCGCGTAATCCTTGACTAGGCCGGTGCCCAACGGCACATCGAACACCCGCGACGCATACAGTTGGTGGCGGTACACCGCGTACACCTCACTCCCGCCATGATCAGTACCCTTGCGCGGGTCACGGCTGTCGGACAGGAACACATCGAGGTTGAGGAAATTGCTGCCGTACTGGTAGCCGCTGGCGTGGGTGAAGCTGTAGATGCGCTTGCTGAATTCGTCGGGGTTATTCGGATTGGTGAACTGCTGGCCGTAGCGAAATCCTACGCTGTTGTTCATCCATTCCACTGCGACGGCCTCCCCGCCGCCGAGCAGGGTGAGTGCGACGGTTGCGCCCTGTAGTGCCTTTTTCATTGTTCTGGGTCCTTTGGCGTTCTGGCTCATCACGGCCGGATTGTTTTTGTAACGCCGATGGAGGGTAACTTGTTCGATTGATTGTATACAACTCTATGGACATCCAGTCCAAACATTGCATACAGTGGCCGCACAACAAAAACAGAGAACCCCTCACCATGACTATCCCGAAGGCGTCACCGCAGCGGCCAGAAGATGAGAATCTCGGCGTCGCCGCCAACATGGCTTACGGCCTGCAACATGTGCTCACGATGTATGGCGGCATTGTTGCGGTGCCCCTGATTGTCGGCCAGGCGGCCGGGTTGTCCCCGGCGGATATCGGCCTGCTGATCGCCGCGTCGCTGTTTGCCGGTGGCTTGGCCACGCTGTTGCAGACCTTGGGTCTACCGTTTTTTGGCTGTCAGTTGCCGCTGGTGCAGGGCGTGTCGTTTGCCGGTGTGGCAACCATGGTGGCGATTGTCGGCAGTGATGGCGCCGGCGGGGTGCCGGCGATTCTCGGGGCGGTCATGGCTGCGTCGTTTATCGGGCTGCTGATAACCCCGGTGTTTTCACGGATCACCAAGTTCTTCCCGCCGCTGGTGACGGGCATCGTGATCACGACCATCGGCCTGACCCTGATGCCCGTTGCGGCGCGCTGGGCCATGGGCGGCAACAGTCGCGCGGCGGATTTTGGCAGCATGTCCAACATCGGCCTGGCGGCGCTGACCCTGGTGCTGGTGTTGCTGCTGAGCAAGATTGGCAGCGCGACTATCTCGCGTCTGTCGATTTTGCTGGCCATGGTCATCGGCACGGTGATTGCGGTATTCCTCGGCATGGCCGACTTCTCCGGCGTGACCCAGGGGCCGATGTTCGGTTTCCCTACGCCATTCCATTTCGGCATGCCAACCTTCCATGTCGCCGCGATCATTTCCATGTGCATTGTGGTGATGGTAACCCTGGTCGAGACCTCGGCGGACATCCTGGCGGTGGGCGAGATCATCGACACCAAGGTCGATTCGAAACGCCTGGGCAACGGCCTGCGCGCCGACATGCTGTCGAGCATGTTTGCGCCGATCTTCGGTTCATTCACCCAAAGCGCCTTCGCCCAAAACGTCGGCCTGGTGGCGGTGACCGGGGTCAAGAGCCGCTTTGTGGTAGCCACGGGCGGGCTGTTCCTGGTAATTCTCGGCTTGTTGCCCTTCATGGGCAGGGTGATCGCGGCGGTGCCGACTTCCGTGTTGGGCGGGGCCGGGATTGTGCTGTTCGGCACCGTGGCGGCCAGTGGCATCCGCACGCTGTCGAAGGTGGATTACCGCAACAACATGAACCTGATCATCGTGGCCACTTCCATCGGTTTTGGCATGATCCCGATTGCGGCACCGAGCTTCTATGATCACTTCCCGACCTGGTTCGCGACCATCTTCCACTCAGGGATCAGTTCGTCGGCCATCATGGCGATCCTGCTGAACCTGGCATTCAACCACTTCACCGCCGGTAACTCAGACCAGCAGTCGGTGTTTGTGGCAGGGACTGAGCGCAGCCTGTGCTTCCGTGATGTGTCGGAACTGCGCGATGGGGATTACTTCAAAGGCGGCAAGTTGTTTGATGCCGAGGGGCGGGAGATTCCGCTGGTGCCGGATGCCCCGAAAAGGGCAACCAAAGCTGAGGCTACCGAGGTCTGAAGTAAGGGGGGCTGGCCTGCCAGCCCCCACACTGATTCAGCCAGCCTTGAGCACGTTGTACTTCGCTGAACATACCTCATCCAGAAACTTCACCACAGTCCCCATGCACGCCTGGCGTTCTTCCACATGGGGCATGTGGCTGGAGTCTTCAAACAGCGCCCAGCGCACATCGGCGATTTCATCCAGGAACGGCTTGACCACCAGCGGCGTGGCCTCGTCGTGTCGGCCAGAGATCACCAGTGTCGGTACATTGATCGCCGACAGACGGCCCGTGGACTTCCAGTCTTTCAAGCTGCCGATCACATGGAACTCGGTCGGGCCACTCATGGCGTGGTACACCGTCGGGTCTGCGTCGACCGCAGCGAATGTGCGTGCCACTTCCTCTGGCCACGGGATGACTCGGCACACGTGCTGGTCATAAAACACCCGTGATGCAGCGAGGTATTCAGGGTCCTGGTAAGTGCCAGCGGCTTCGTGCTTGAGCAGGGTTTCATGCACACCTTCCGGCAACAATTTGCGCAGTCGGTTGGCTTCGCTGACCCAGGTGCGCATGCAGGTGGGCGAGTTGGCCGGGATGAACGCGCGCAGGCCCTTGGGCTGCAGGATCGCGTGTTCACTGCCGAGCATGCCGCCCCAGGATTGGCCGAGGATCGCGTAGTTATCGCTGATCTGCAGGTGGTCCAGCAGGTTGTCGAGTTCTGCGAGGAACAGGCCCACGGTCCAGAATGACGGGTCTTTTTCGGGGAGATGAGTGGAGCGGCCGTTGCCCAACTGATCGTAGTGGATCACGGCATGGCCGCTGGCGGCGACGTCCTTGAACGCGTCGACATAATCATGGGTGCATCCGGGGCCGCCGTGGATTACCACCAGGGGAGTGCGGCCGCTCGACAAGTCACCGGTGACGCGGTACCAGGTTTGGTAGGCGCCAAGCGCCGCATACCCTTCGCGGATTTTTTCGATGAATTCCATTTCGTACCCTGCTCTGAAAAAAGGATCAGGGACACGATAATGCGTGGGCGAAATTTAAGTAACTAGCAAAACAGCTAGGTTTTGCCCACCGGTCAGTCTTCGAGCAGGCGGTAATGGGTGGCGCGCACCACCGCCTGCACGCGGTTCTTGGCCCCCAGTTTGTGCATCGCCGAGGCCAAGTGCAGGGTAACCACCGCCAGCGAGCGGCTCAATTGCGTGGCAATTTCGGCGGCTGTCAGCCCGTCGGCGGCCCATTTGAGGCACTCGCGTTCGCGTTTGGTCAGGTGAATATGCGGATAAGTGCGTAGCTCCTTGCTGAACAGCGGGTAGGCCGCTTCCTGCAAGGCATGGGAAATCAGGCTGAAATCCGACAGGGTCTGCTGCGCATCCTTCAACACGGTGCGGGCGTTGCCGGTGCGCAGGCCAGTCAGCGAGGCGAAGCCGCCACGGGGCAGGTGGATCGGCACGCTGACGCCGCAGGTCAATTGCTGGTCGTGCAAGTAGGACGAAACCGGCGCATGGCAGGGATCGATGATCTTTTGCAGTGGGGTATCGGCCTTGACGTCGTAGGACCACACGAACGGTGACACCGTGCTCAGGGCCAGATGCTGCACCGGGTCGATCTGGTAGAACCCTTCGCTGCACCACAGGGCATGCCAGTCGGGCGGGGTATTACGCAGTGCGAGCACCGAGGGCGTGATCAATGCGCCATCCTGGTCCATCGGCACCGGGGTGTAGTCATACACCAATGCATCGAAGCCCAGTTGTTGGGCGAGGATAAAGGTATTGTCCATCTGCTCGTCCAGGCTCCTGCCCGGCATCAGACGGTGATTTAACGCAGTCAGCTTGGCCAGCATCCGTTCGGCTCCCGAATTCATTTGAATCTCGACTTGCGGCAAGTAGAATGCCACGCCCCGGCGAAGGACTGCCAGGCCAAACCTATAAGAAATACTAGGTTATGGACGCACGGCATCCTCGGTAGTGTTGGCCTGATACACGGCCGCTACCTGCCAGGCCGATACAACACAAGGAATGTATGCATGTGGCGTGAAATTGCCCCCGACCAGCAGTACAACGTGCAAGTCGACGGCCATAACCTCGTGGTCTACAGCTTTGGCGAAGGCGATGAGGTGCTGTTGTGCCTCAACGGCGGGCCTGGCCTGCCGTGTGACTACTTGCGCGACGCCCATGGCTGGCTCAAAGAGCATAACCTGCGAGTGGTTGCATTCGACCAGCTTGGCACGGGCGCATCAGCCAGACCCACCGACGTTTCGCTGTGGGAAATCCGCCGTTATGTCGAAGAAGTCGAAACCGTGCGTCAGGCCCTGGGCTTGGGCCGTGTGCACCTGCTCGGGCATTCCTGGGGCGGCTGGCTCGGTATCGAATACGCCATCCATTACCCCGACTCGCTGAAAAGCCTGATCCTGGAAAACACCGTGGGCGACATTCCGCACCTGTCCCAGGAACTGGAGCGCCTGCGCGGCGCCCTCGGCAGCGAAACCGTGGCGATGATGCAGCGCCACGAAGCCATGGGCACTTTGGACCATCCGCAATACCAGGCCGCGATCACCTTGCTCAACTATCGCCACGTGTGCCGCCTGGACGAGTGGCCCGCGCCGGTCAAACGCTCCCTCGACGACTGGAACATGGGCCCCTACGAGACCATGCAAGGTCCCAATGAATTTCTCTACATCGGCAACCTCAAGGACTGGAACCGCATCCCCGAGATGGCCGATTTCAAAATGCCGATCCTGATCACCACCGGCCAACATGACGAACTCACCCCGGCCTGCGCCATGCGCATGAAACTCGCGGCCCGGCACGCCGAACTGCACGTCTTCCCCAACAGCAGTCATATGCCGTTCTATGAAGAGCCCCAGGCGTATTTCCCGGTGCTGCTGGACTTCCTCTCGCGTCATCGAGGCTGACGGATGAACCTGGCGCGCTATCGTTTTGTGCTGTCCCGGCCGCTGCAATTGCTGCCGGTGCTGTTTGGCATCAGCCTGATCACCTTTGTGTTGGTGCGCTCGATTCCCGGCGATCCGGCGCGTGCGCTGCTGGGCTCGCGCAGCACACCGGACGCCTTGCTGAAGATCCGCGCCCAGTACGGCCTCGACCAGCCGTTGTGGCTGCAATATTTCTACTTTCTGAAGAACCTGCTCAAGGGCGACCTCGGCCAATCGCTGCTGTACAAGGTCGACGCCCTCAAGCTGATCGTCACGCGCATCGAACCTACGCTGGTGCTGGTGCTCGGCAGTGTGCTGCTGGCGCTGTTGATCGCGGTGCCGATGGCAACCTTGGCTGCGCGCAATAAAGGCGGCTGGGTAGATAACCTGATCCGTGTGTTCACCACCGTCGGCCTGGGTATGCCGGCGTTCTGGCTGGGGTTGATGTTGATCCTGTTGCTGAGTGTGCAGTGGGGTTTGTTTCCGGTGTCGGGCTATGGCCGCACCTGGCTGGACAAGGCGCACCACATGGTTTTGCCCTGCCTGACGATTGCCCTGGCGCTGTCGGCGGTGCTGGTGCGCAACCTGCGGGCGAGCATGTTGATGGAATTGCAGGCCGACCATGTGACCGCCGCCCGGGCACGTGGATTGTCGGAAGCTGCGGTGTTTCGTCGCCATGTGTTGCCCAATTCCCTGGTGCCGGCGGTCAACCTGCTGGCGGTCAATATCGGCTGGCTGATCAGTGGCACGGTGGTGATCGAAAGCCTGTTCGCCATCCCCGGCATCGGCCAATTGCTGGTGCGTGGGATCTTTACCCGCGATTACATGGTGGTGCAGGGCGTGGCCATGGTGCTGGCCTGCGCGACAGTGATCGTCAACTTCATCGCTGACGTAGCGACGGTGGCCCTTGACCCACGGGTGAAGATGCAATGAGCAGCCGCCCGTTGATTGCCCCTTGGCGCTTGCGCCTGCGCTTTGGCTTTCGCAATGGCCGGCTGACGGCGGCGTGGGGCTTGCTGATTCTGCTGGCGTGGCTGGTGCTTGCGGTGTTTGCACCGTGGATCGCACCCTACGACCCGATTGCGCAGAACACGGATTTCAGTTTGCTCGGACCTAGCCTGGCTCATCCGTTTGGTACGGATAACTATGGTCGGGACATCCTCTCCAGGGTGATCTGGGGCGCACGTATTGACCTGCAACTGGCCATCGTCGGAGTGATCTTCCCGTTCATGATCGGCACCTTCATTGGCGCAGTCTCCGGTTACATCGGCGGGCGTTTTGACAGTGTCTGCATGCGTGTGATCGATGTGATCCTGGCATTTCCGTTCCTGGTGTTGATGTTGGCGATCATGGCCATCCTCGGTCCGGGCTTGAAGAGTTTCTATATCGCCATGGCGCTGGTGGGCTGGGTGTCGTATGCGCGGCTGATCCGCTCGCAGATCCTGGTGCTCAAGGAAAGCGACTTTGCCCTGGCCGCCAAGAGCCTGGGCTTTGGCCATGGGCGGATTCTGTTCCGGCACCTGCTGCCCAATGCGATGTTCGGCTCCATCGTGTTTTCCATGTCGGACGCGGTGTTGGTGCTACTCAATGGTGCTGCCGTGAGCTACCTGGGCCTGGGCGTGCAACCGCCGACCGCCGAATGGGGCACGATGGTGGCCGAAGGGCAGGCCTTCATCACCACCGCTTGGTGGATCTGCACCTTTCCGGGCCTGGCCATCGTGACACTGGCCATGGGTTTTAGCCTGCTCGCTGATGGCGTGGCGCAAGTGCTGGGGGATCGCTCATGAGCCTGTTGCAAGTGCGCGACCTCAGTGTGATCGCCAACAACGCCGGGCGGGATGTGACCTTGGTGGATCGCGTGTCCTTCGATCTGGCCGAGGGCGAGATCCTCGGCCTGGTCGGGGAAAGCGGCTCGGGCAAAACCATGGCCTGTCGCGGCCTGATGCGTTTATTGCCTTCCCCCAATCTGCGGGTGCAAGGCGGTGCCGTAAGGCTGGCCGGCCAGGATCTATTGTCACTGGATGACGCCGGCATGCGTGCCGTGCGCGGCGGTCAGTTGGGCATGATTTTCCAGAACCCCAGCAGCCACCTCGACCCTTTGATGCGCATCGGTGAGCAGATTGCCGAGGGCATTCGCCTGCACCAAGGCGCCTCGAAAAAAGACGCACGGCTGCAAGCCATTGACGTGCTGCGCCAGGTGGGCATCCCCGATCCCCAGGCGCGGGTCGATAACTACCCCCACGAGTTTTCCGGTGGCATGCGCCAGCGCGCGATGATCGCCGTGGCCCTGGGCTGCAACCCGAAAGTGCTGATCGCCGACGAACCCACCACGGCCCTGGATGTAACGGTGCAGGCGCAGATCCTGCGGCTGTTGCTGGAATTGCGCGACCAGCGCGGTTTGTCGATCATCATGATTACCCACGACCTCGGCGTGGTCGCGCAAACCTGCGACGCCATCGCCGTGATGTACGCCGGGCGCCTGTGTGAGCACGGCAGCAAATATGATTTGCTGGCGCATCCGCAACATCCTTACACCGCAGGCTTGATTGATTGCCAGCCCGCCCACAGCAGTGGCCACGCGTTGCTGCGCACGATCCCTGGGCAGCCTCCGTTGCTGGACGCATTGCCCGCCGGCTGCCGCTTCAACCCGCGTTGCCCACAGGTCGGCGCCTTGTGCACCGAGGTGTTGCCGGAAGGCGCGCGAGTCGCCTGTCATTACCCCTTGGGAGTGCACCCATGAGCCTGTTGCAGATCAAGGACCTTGAGGTGAAGTTTGGCGCATCCGGCACCGGTTTGTTTGGTTTGAACAAACAGTGGGTGAGGGCGGTGAACGGCGTGTCGCTAGACCTGGCGGCGGGTGAAACCCTGGGGTTGGTCGGTGAGTCTGGCAGCGGCAAAAGCACCCTGGGTCGCGCCATCCTGCACCTCAATCCGATCAGCGCCGGGCAGGTGTTGTTTGATGGCATCGACATGGCTCACGGTAGCGCCATCGACATCACTCGTCTGCGCCATGAAACCGCAATGATCTTCCAGGACCCGTATGCCGCGCTGAATCCGCGCCACACCATCGGCGAGACGATTGCCGAAGTGTTGCGGGTGCAGCGCAAAGTCGCGCCGGAGCAGGTTCCGGCGCGCGTGAATGAACTGCTTGACCTGGTCGGCCTGCGCCCCGAACTGGCCAGCCGCAAACCCGGCTCACTCAGTGGTGGGCAATGCCAGCGCGTCGGCATTGCCCGGGCACTGGCGGTGGAGCCACGGCTGATCATCGCTGATGAGTGTGTGGCGGCGCTGGATGTGTCGATCCAGGGCCAGATCATCAACCTGTTGCTGGAACTGCAACAGCGCATGAACCTGGCGATCCTGTTCATCGCCCATGACCTGGCCATCGTCCGTCGTTTGTGCGACCGCGTGGCGGTGATGTACCTGGGCAAGATCGTCGAGGAGGGCCCAGTGGAGGCGGTCTTTACCGCGCCACGTCACCCGTATACGGCGGCGTTGATCCAGGCGATTCCCGAGATCGATCCCCATCGGCCATTGCCTGCCGAACCCTTGCCGGGTGAACCGCCGAGTCCGCTGAATTTGCCTACAGGCTGCGCCTTCCACCCGCGTTGCCGGCATGCCCGAGCCTTGTGTTCCGTGGTGTTGCCGCCGACGCATTTCCTGCACGAGCATCGGTACAGTTGCGTGCTTGAAGAACCTTTGCTTTGACCCTTCCCTGCCATTCATGAACAAGGAGTTATGACATGCAATCGCGCCACTTGAAGTTGCTCGCCGCCGCTACATTGACCGCATGGTCCCTCACTGCCGGGCTGGCCCACGCCGCCGGCGTCCTGACCATCGGCTGCCGTGAAGACAGCACCACGTTCGACCCGATCAAAAGCGCACAAAACCGCGACACTTGGGTATTCGCCAACGTCTACGACACCCTGGTACGCGTCGACAACCTGGGCACCAAGATGGAACCGGGCCTGGCCGAAAGCTGGGACATTTCCAAGGATGGCCTGACCTACACCTTCAAACTGCGTGATGCGAAGTTCTCCGACGGCTCGGCGATCACCGCTGACGACGCCGCGTTCAGCCTGCTGCGCATCCGCGACAACAAGGCCTCGCTGTGGGCCGATCCGTTCAACTTGATCAACACGGCCAAGGCGGCTGATCCGAAAACCCTGGTGGTCACCCTGAAGACGCCGGCGGTAGCCTTCCTCTCGCAATTGGCGTCGCCAACGGTGTCGATCCTGTCGGAAAAAGCCATGACCAAAATGGGCGAAGACGCCTACTCGGAAAACCCGGTGACCTCCGGCGCGTTTACCGTGGACGAGTGGCGCAAGGGGGATCGAGTGATCCTCAAGAAGAACCCGAACTTCTGGCAGGCCAAGAACGTCAGCCTGGATGGCGTGGAGTGGGTCTCCGTGACCGACGACAACACGCGCATGCGCATGGTGCAGAACAACGAGTTGGACACGGCGATCTTTGTACCCTTCTCGCGGGTCGAAGAGCTGAAGAAAGACAAGAACGTGGTGATCCACGCCGACCCGTCCACCCGTGAGGATCACCTGCTGATCAACCACGAGCACGGCCTGCTGGCCAAGCCGGAGGTGCGTCAGGCGCTGGACATGGCCATCGACAAACAATCGCTGGTGAAGACCGCCACTTACGGTCAAGGCACCGTGGCTTATTCCTACATTCCAAAGGGCTCGCTCTACCACTACGCCAACAACCTGCAACGCCCGTACGATCCGACCGCCGCCAAGAAGTTGCTGGAGCAGGCCGGTGCCAAGGACTTGAAGCTCAACTACGTGGTCAACGCCGGCAACGAAGCCGACGAGCAGATTGCGGTGATCATCAAGGACCAACTGGCCAAGGTCGGTGTGACCGCCAACCTGCAAAAGGTCGACCCGACCCAGAGCTGGCAGATGCTGGTGGACGGTGAGTACGACATTTCGGTGATGTACTGGACCAACGACATCCTTGACCCGGACCAGAAGACCACCTTCGTGCTGGGCCACGACACCAACCAGAACTACATGACCCGCTACAAGAACGACAAGGTCAAGGCGCTGGTGGCACAGGCGCGCATCGAGGCGGACCCGGTCAAGCGCGAGCAGATGTATGTCGAGTTGCAGAAACTGGCGAAACAGGACGTGAACTGGATCGACTTGTACTACAGCCCGTACATCAACATCTCACGCAAGAATGTGAGCAACTTCCTGCAAAACCCGCTGGGGCGTTTCACCCTTGAGGAAGTGGTGAAAAACTAAGATCCAGAGAGCACTGCATACAACTGTGGGAGCGGGCTTGCTCGCGAAAGCGGTACATCAGTCAGTAATTTTTTGACTGACACTCCGCTTTCGCGAGCAAGCCCGCTCCCACATTTAGTTCTCTTGCGTACCTGTTATTGCGCGTCAAACGCCTGGCCGTTGATGCCGGCACTGTCCGGCCCCATCAGGTACAGGTACACCGGCATGATCTCTTCCGGAGCAGGCCGCTCCATCGGGTTTTCCCCCGGATACGCCTGGGCGCGCATGCTGGTGCGCGTGCCACCTGGGTTGATGCTGTTGGAGCGTACCGCGGCCACATCCTCAAGCTCATCGGCCAGGGTTTGCATCAAGCCCTCAGTCGCAAACTTCGACACGCCATAGGCGCCCCAGTAAGCCCGACCCTTGCGCCCAACGCTGCTGGAGGTGAACACCACCGACGCATCCTGGGACAGCTTGAGCAGCGGCAACAAAGTGCTGGTCAGCATGAACATCGCGTTGACGTTCACGTGCATCACCCGCATGAAATTCTCACCGGACAACTGCTCGATCGGCGTACGTGGGCCGATGATCGAGGCGTTGTGCAGCAGGCCGTCGAGGTGGCCGAATTCCTTTTCGATCATCGCGGCCAGCTCATCGTATTGATGGGGCAGGGCGGTCTCCAGGTTGAACGGGATCACCACCGGTTGCGGCTGGCCCGCGGCTTCGATTTCGTCATACACCTGGGCCAGGTTGGCTTCGGTCTTGCCCAGCAACAGCACGGTGGCGCCGTGGGCGGCGTAGGTTTTTGCCGCCGCGGCGCCTATCCCGCGACCGGCGCCGGTCACCAGGATCACCCGGCCTTTGAGCAGTTCTGGACGTGCAGAGTAATCAAACATAAACAACCTCGACAGAATTCACAGAAAATCCATGTGATTGATCGCAGCCAGGGCTTTTGTGGCGAGGGAGCTTGCTCCCGCTGGGGCGCGAAGCGGCCCCAAAAGATAGGCCTGCTGCGCAGGCCAACGGGAGCAAGCTCCCTCGCCACAAAGGCGCATCAGCCGCAAGTAGCCTTGATTAGCAACTGCACAGTGCGTTATCCAGCACCTTGCGCAGTTCCAGCGGGTGATCCACCACCACATCGGCGCCCCAGTGGCGCGGGTTGTCGTCCGGGTGGATATAGCCGTAGGTGACCGCTGCGGTGCGGGTGCCGGCGTCGCGGCCGGACTCGATATCGCGCAGGTCATCGCCCACGAACAGTACGCTGGCCGGGTCCAGGTCGAGCATCTTGCACGCCAGGATCATTGGCTCCGGGTCCGGCTTGCTGTTCTTCACATGATCGGGGCAGATCAGCAGCGCCGAGCGCTCGGCCAGGCCCAGTTGCTGCATGATCGGCTCGGCAAAACGCAGGGGTTTGTTGGTGACCACGCCCCAGACCAGCTTGGACTTCTCGATGTCTTCCAGCAGCTCGGCCATGCCGTCGAACAGTTTGCTGTGGACCGCGCACCCTTTGAGGTAGCGCTCGAGGAATTCCTGGCGCAGCTCCTCAAAGCCTGGGGATTCCGGGTCCATGGAAAAGGTCACGGCCACCATCGCCTTTGCACCGCCGGAAATTTCATCGCGGATGTGCTGGGGGTTGATCGGCGCCAGGTCGCGGTCGGCGCGCATGGCCTGGCAGATGGCGATAAAGTCCGGCGCGGTATCCAGCAGGGTACCGTCCATGTCGAAGAGAACCGCTCGCAACTTCACAGGCTCACTCCTCGCGCAGGGTCTGGATCATGTAGTTGACGTCAACGTCGTTGGCCAGCTTGTAGTGCTTGGTCAGCGGGTTGTAGGTCAGGCCGATGATGTCCTTGACGGTCAGCCCGGCCTGGCGGCTCCAGGCGCCCAGCTCGGACGGGCGGATGAATTTCTTGAAGTCATGGGTGCCGCGCGGCAGCAGCTTCATGATGTATTCGGCGCCGATGATCGCGAACAGGTAGGCCTTGGGGTTGCGGTTGATAGTGGAGAAGAACACCTGGCCGCCCGGCTTGACCATGCGGAAGCACGCGCGGATCACCGAGGACGGGTCCGGCACGTGTTCGAGCATTTCCAGGCAGGTGACCACGTCAAACTGCTCGGGCATCTCTTCGGCCAGGGCTTCGGCGGTGATCTGGCGGTATTCCACGCTCACGCCGGATTCCAGCTGATGCAACTGGGCCACGGCCAGCGGGGCTTCGCCCATGTCGATGCCCATCACGGTGGCGCCGCGCTGGGCCATGGCTTCGCTGAGGATGCCGCCGCCGCAGCCCACGTCCAGCACCTTTTTGCCGGCCAGGTTGACGCGCTCGTCAATCCAGTTGACCCGCAGCGGGTTGATGTCGTGCAGTGGCTTGAACTCGCTTTCGCGGTCCCACCAGCGGTGAGCCAGGGCTTCGAACTTGGCGATTTCGGCGTGGTCGACGTTGCTCATGGTGAATCCTCTAAATCTGATAAATCGTTGGGTCAGTCCTGAACCCAGGGGTTCAAAACCTTCGTTATTCGCTGTGCCCGCTGATGCGTTGGCCCCAGGCAATGGCCGTGGCGGTCAACTGTTGTTCATCCATGCGGGTCAATTGCCGGTCGTCGAGCAACTGCTTGCCGGCGACCCAAAGGTGTTTCACGCAATCGCGTCCGGTGGCATATATAAGCTGTGAGACCGGATCGTAGATCGGTTGTTGCGCCAGCCCCGACAGATCGAAGGCGACGATATCCGCCGCCTTGCCGACCTCCAGCGAGCCAATCTCGCTTTCCAGGCCCATGGCCCGTGCACCGTTGAGGGTGGCCATGCGCAGGGCGCGATGGGCATCCAGCGCGGTGGCCGAACCGGCGACGGCCTTGGCCAGCATCGCTGCGGTACGGGTTTCACCCAGCAGGTCGAGGTCATTGTTGCTGGCGGCGCCATCGGTGCCGATGGCAACGTTCACGCCAGCCTGCCACAGGCGCTCCACCGGGCAGAAGCCGCTGGCCAGTTTCAGGTTCGATTCCGGGCAGTGAATGATGCTGGTGTTGCTTTCTACCAGCAAAGCCAGGTCATCCTCGCTGATTTGGGTCATATGAACCGCCTGGAAGCGCGGCCCCAACAGCCCGAGGCGACCCAGGCGCGCTAATGGCCGTTCGCCGGTCTGCTCGACGGCTTGCTGCACTTCAAAGGCGGTTTCGTGAACGTGCATGTGGATGGCGGCGTCCAGCTCTTCGGCGATAACGCGGATTTTCTCCAGGTTGTCGTCGCACACGGTGTAGGGCGCGTGCGGGCCGAAGGTGATCTTGATGCGTGGGTGGTGCTTGAGGTCGCCGAACAGCTCGACGCCCTGGCGAATCGCTTCATCGGCGGTGCTGGCGCCGGGGATCGGGAAGTCCAGGATCGGGATCGCAATCTGCGCGCGCATGCCGCTGTTGTGCACGCAGTCACTGGCGACCTTGGGGTAGAAGTACATGTCGGAGAAACAGGTGATGCCGCCCTTGAGCTGTTCGGCGATGGCCAGGTCGGTGCCGTCGCGCACGAAGGCTTCATCAACCCACTTGGCCTCGGCGGGCCAGATATGTTTTTCCAGCCAGGTCATCAGCGGCAGGTCGTCGGCCAGGCCGCGAAACAGGCTCATCGCCGCATGCCCATGGGCGTTGATCAAGCCGGGGCTGAGCAGCATGCCGGGCAGTTCGCGCACTTCGTTGGACGAAAGCTTCAACGCTGCGGCCCGTGGGCCGATAAACGCGATGCACCCGTCGCGGATGCCCAGCCCGTGTTCCTTGAGCACCACTCCGGCCGGTTCGACAGGCACCAGCCAGGTTGGCAGCAACAATAAGTCGAGCGGGGCGGCAGTGGCGGTCATCGCAGGCTTCTTCCCAGGCAGCTATAAAAGAAGGACGAAGTATACCCGAGCGTCCTGGCTGGCGGATCGCTATAATCGGCGGCTTTGTTTATGAGTGCGGAGTAAGGGATGCGCGATCGACTGTTGGCAGCGGAGAAAGTGAAGGCCATCGATTGGCGTGATGGCGCGCTGTACCTGCTCGATCAGCGTGCCTTGCCGTCCCGGGAAAACTGGGTGGCCTGCGTGACGGTCGATGACGTGGCGGCCGCCATTCGTTCGATGGTGGTGCGCGGTGCGCCGGCCATTGGTATCAGCGCCGCGTATGGCCTGGTGCTGGCCGCCCGTGAGCGCATCGCCGAGGGTGGTGACTGGCAGGCTGCGTGGGAAGAAGACTACGCACTGCTGGCCGATGCCCGACCCACCGCGTCGAATTTGTTCTGGGCGTTGAAACGCATGCGCGACCGCCTGGACCGCGTCAAAAAGCACGCCGATTCGCTGGCGGTGCTGGAGGCAGAAGCCATCGCCATCCATGAAAGTGATCGCGAAGCCAATCTCACCATGGCCCAACTGGGCGTCGAGCTGATCCGCAAGCACCAGGGCAATGCCCAGGCCATCCTCACCCACGGCAACGCAGGCGCCCTGGCGACCGGCGGCGTGGGGACGGCGCTCGGGGTGATTCGTGCGGCGTACCTGGAAGGCATGGTCGAGCAGGTCTACGCCAATGAAACCCGGCCTTGGCTGCAAGGTTCGCGGCTGACCGCCTGGGAGCTGGCGGGCGAGGGCATCCCGGTGACGGTGAATGCCGATTCTGCAGGCGCGCACATCCTCAAGACCAAGGGCGTGACCTGGGTGATCGTCGGCGCCGATTGCATTGCTGCCAATGGCGATGTGATCAGCAAGATCGGCACCTACCAATTGGCGGTGTGTGCGATGCACCACGGTGTGCGTTTCATGGTGGTGGCGCCGAGTTCAACCCTGGACCTGATGATGGCCACGGGTGATGACGTCGCCCTGGAAGAGCGCGATACCGGCGAGTTGCTGGAAGTCGCCGGCCAGCGTTTTGCTGCGGATGTGAGCGCCTACAACCCGGTGTTCGACGTGACCCCGGCCGACCTGATCGACGTGATCGTGACCGAAAAAGGCGTGGTCGAACGGCCGGACACTGCCAAGCTGGCCAAGTTGATGTGCCGTAAGCGCCTGCATTAAGCCAATTCGTCTTCAAAATTGGGCTTGGATCCAGCTCTGAGCCCCTCTCGTCGCCCTCAAGCCTGTCATCCGTCAACTTACTATGCTCCATGCGCATCAGGGGGATAGGTGCGTGGCGGCGATTGTGATAACATCCGGCGGTTTCCAGGGTTGCCCCGAGGGGTGGCCTATAACGTGCAGATCCGTGTCATAACTCGTTGATTTGTCGTAAGTCGTTGTCAGGCACTCTGCCGGCAGCGGCGAGCTTCGTTCGTCCCATATGGATGTGACGAGGTTTCACCCGAAAAAGGAATCAGGCTTCTCATGGGCGAACTGGCCAAAGAAATCCTCCCGGTCAATATCGAAGACGAGCTGAAACAGTCCTACCTCGACTACGCGATGAGCGTAATTGTCGGTCGGGCACTGCCTGATGCGCGCGATGGCTTGAAGCCCGTGCACCGGCGTGTGCTGTTCGCGATGAGCGAGCTGGGTAACGACTGGAACAAGCCGTACAAGAAATCTGCCCGTGTTGTCGGTGACGTGATCGGTAAGTATCACCCCCACGGCGACACTGCGGTGTACGACACCATCGTTCGGATGGCCCAGCCGTTTTCCCTGCGCTACCTGTTGGTAGACGGTCAGGGCAACTTCGGTTCGGTCGACGGCGACAACGCCGCGGCCATGCGATACACCGAAGTGCGCATGACCAAGCTGGCGCACGAGCTGCTGGCCGACCTGCATAAAGAAACCGTGGACTGGGTGCCGAACTACGACGGCACCGAAATGATCCCGGCCGTCATGCCGACCAAGATCCCCAACCTGCTGGTCAACGGTTCCAGCGGTATCGCCGTGGGCATGGCGACCAACATCCCGCCGCACAACCTCGGTGAAGTCATCGACGGTTGCCTGGCCCTCATCGACAACCCTGAGCTGACCGTCGATGAGCTGATGCAATACATCCCCGGCCCGGACTTCCCGACCGCCGCGATCATCAACGGTCGCGCCGGCATCATCGAAGCCTACCGCACCGGTCGCGGCCGCATTTACATGCGCGCCCGCTCGATGATCGAAGACATCGACAAGGTCGGTGGCCGCCAGCAGATCGTTATCACTGAACTCCCGTACCAGCTGAACAAAGCGCGTCTGATCGAGAAGATCGCCGAGCTGGTTAAAGAGAAGAAGCTCGAAGGCATCACCGAGCTGCGCGACGAGTCCGACAAAGACGGTATGCGCGTGGTGATCGAGCTGCGTCGTGGCGAAGTGCCTGAGGTGATCCTCAACAACCTCTACGCCCAGACCCAGCTGCAAAGCGTGTTTGGTATCAACGTGGTTGCACTGATCGACGGCCGCCCGCGCATCCTGAACCTCAAGGATCTGCTGGAAGCCTTCGTTCGTCACCGTCGTGAAGTAGTGACCCGCCGTACCGTGTTCGAACTGCGCAAGGCCCGCGAACGCGGCCACATCCTGGAAGGCCAGGCGGTTGCGCTGTCGAACATCGACCCGGTCATTGCCCTGATCAAGGCCTCGCCAACCCCGTCGGAAGCCAAGGAAGCGCTGATCAGCACCCCTTGGGAATCCAGCGCCGTGGTGGCCATGGTTGAGCGTGCCGGCGCCGATTCGTGCCGTCCAGAGACCCTGGACCCGCAATACGGCCTGCGCGAAGGCAAGTACTTCCTGTCCCCGGAACAGGCCCAGGCCATCCTGGAACTGCGCCTGCACCGCCTGACCGGCCTGGAGCACGAGAAGCTGCTGGCCGAGTACCAGGAGATCCTCAACCAGATCGGCGAGTTGATCCGCATCCTCAGCAGCGCCGTGCGCCTGATGGAAGTGATCCGCGAAGAACTGGAAGTGATCCGCGCCGAATATGGCGACGTGCGCCGCACCGAGATCCTCGATGCCCGCCTCGACCTGACCCTGGGTGACATGATCCCGGAAGAAGAGCGTGTGGTGACCATCTCCCACGGTGGCTATGCCAAGACCCAGCCATTGGCGGCGTACCAGGCCCAGCGTCGTGGCGGTAAAGGTAAATCGGCTACCGGCGTGAAGGATGAGGACTACATCGCTCACCTGCTGGTCGCCAACAGCCACACCACGCTGCTGCTGTTCTCCAGCAAAGGCAAGGTGTACTGGCTGAAAACCTACGAAATCCCGGAAGCGTCCCGTGCCGCTCGTGGTCGTCCGCTGGTCAACCTGCTGCCGCTGGACAGTGATGAATACATCACCACCATGCTGCCGGTCGAGGAATACACCGAAGGTCACTTCATCTTCATGGCCACCGCCAAAGGCACTGTGAAGAAGACCCCGCTGGAATCCTTCAGCCGTCAGCGCAGCGTGGGCCTGATCGCCCTGGAGCTGGACGAAGGTGACGTACTGATCTCCGCTGCCATTACCGATGGCGAGCGTGAAGTCATGCTGTTCTCCGACGGCGGCAAGGTCACGCGCTTCAAGGAATCCGACGTTCGTGCCATGGGCCGTACCGCCCGCGGTGTACGCGGCATGCGCCTGCCGGAAGGGCAGAAGCTGATTTCGATGCTGATCCCGGAAGAAGGCAGCCAGATCCTCACCGCTTCCGAGCGTGGTTACGGCAAGCGTACGGCCATCAGCGAGTTCCCGGAGTACAAGCGTGGCGGCCAGGGCGTGATTGCCATGGTCAGCAACGACCGCAACGGCCGTCTGGTCGGCGCGGTGCAGGTGCTCGACGGCGAGGAAATCATGCTGATTTCCGACCAGGGCACCCTGGTACGTACCCGTGTGGCTGAAGTGTCGAGCCTGGGCCGTAACACACAGGGCGTGACCCTGATCAAGCTGGCCAAGGACGAAAAACTGGTTGGCCTGGAGCGTGTCCAGGAGCCGTCGGAAGTCGAAGGCGAAGAGCTGGAAGGTGAAGAGTTTGACGGCGAGGTGATCGCAGCCGGCGATGACAACGTCGACGAGCCGACCCTCGACGCTGCCGCAGACGAAGAAGAACCGCAGGAATAAGCGGACACACAGGGGGCGGATGAAGATTCGCCCCCTTGTTGTTTGTCCCTTCTGAAAGTATTGAAACACCCGTTTATTGCACCACCCCACCAGATCAGAGTGAGATTGGATGTGAGCAAGAGAGCCTATAACTTCTGTGCCGGTCCCGCGGCGCTTCCTGAAGCAGTCCTGCAGCGTGCGCAGGGTGAACTCCTCGACTGGCATGGAAAAGGCCTCTCCGTGATGGAAATGAGCCATCGCAGCGATGAGTTCGTGTCCATCGCCACCAAGGCCGAGCAGGACCTGCGCGACTTGCTGGACATCCCATCCAATTACAAAGTGCTGTTCCTGCAGGGCGGCGCCAGCCAGCAGTTCGCCCAGATCCCGCTGAACCTGCTGCCGGAAGACGGCACGGCTGACTATATCGACACGGGCATCTGGGGCCAGAAGGCCATTGAAGAGGCTTCCCGTTACGGTCACGTGAATGTCGCGGGTACCGCCAAGCCGTACGACTACTTCGCCATTCCCGGTCAGAACGAGTGGAAGCTGTCGAAGGACGCTGCCTACGTGCACTATGTCGCGAACGAAACCATCGGCGGCCTGGAGTTTGACTGGGTGCCGGAAGTCGGTGACGTGCCGCTGGTGTGCGACATGTCCTCGGACATCCTTTCGCGTCCTATCGATGTCTCCAAGTACGGCATGATCTACGCCGGCGCGCAGAAGAACATCGGCCCGAGCGGCATCCTGGTCAACATCATCCGCGAAGACCTGCTCGGTCGCGCCCGTTCGCTGTGCCCGACCATGCTCAACTACAAGGTCGCGGCCGATAACGGCTCGATGTACAACACGCCGCCGGCGTTTGCCTGGTACCTCTCCGGCCTGGTGTTCGAGTGGCTGAAAGAGCAGGGCGGTGTGGCCGCCATGGGCAAGCTCAACGAAGTGAAGAAGCGCACCCTGTACGACTTCATCGACGCCAGCGGCCTGTACAGCAACCCAATCAACCTCACCGACCGCTCGTGGATGAACGTACCGTTCCGCCTGGCTGACGACCGCCTGGACAAGCCGTTCCTGGCTGGTGCCGACGAGCGCGGCCTGCTCAACCTCAAGGGCCACCGCTCGGTGGGTGGCATGCGCGCCTCCATCTACAACGCCGTCGACATCCACGCGATCAACGCGTTGGTTGCCTACATGGCAGAGTTCGAAAAGGAACACGGCTAATGTCTGAGCAAGAACTCAAGGCCCTGCGCGTACGCATTGACAGCCTGGACGAGAAAGTCCTGGAGCTGATCAGTGAACGTGCGCGGTGCGCCCAGGAAGTGGCACGGGTGAAGATGGCGTCCCTGGCCGAAGGCGAAGTGCCGGTGTTCTACCGGCCCGAGCGCGAAGCCCAGGTGCTCAAGCGCGTGATGGAGCGCAACAAAGGCCCACTGGGTAATGAAGAGATGGCGCGGTTGTTCCGTGAAATCATGTCTTCTTGCCTGGCCCTGGAGCAGCCGCTGAAAGTGGCTTACCTCGGCCCCGAAGGTACCTTCACCCAGGCGGCGGCCATGAAGCACTTCGGCCACGCGGTGATCAGCAAGCCAATGGCGGCGATCGACGAAGTGTTCCGTGAAGTGGCGGCCGGTGCGGTGAATTTTGGCGTGGTGCCGGTGGAAAACTCCACCGAAGGCGCGGTCAACCACACGCTGGACAGCTTCCTTGAGCACGACATGGTGATCTGCGGCGAAGTCGAGCTGCGCATCCACCACCACCTGTTGGTGGGCGAGAACACCAAGACCGACAGCATCAGCCGTATCTACTCCCACGCCCAGTCCCTGGCCCAGTGCCGCAAGTGGCTGGACGCGCACTACCCGAATGTCGAGCGCGTGGCGGTCTCCAGCAATGCCGAGGCGGCCAAGCGCGTCAAGGGTGAGTGGAACTCGGCGGCCATCGCCGGTGATATGGCAGCGGGCCTGTATGGCCTGACGCGTCTGGCTGAGAAAATCGAGGATCGCCCGGACAACTCCACGCGCTTCCTGATGATCGGCAGCCAGGAAGTGCCGCCAACGGGCGACGACAAGACGTCCATCATCGTCTCCATGAGCAACAAGCCCGGCGCGCTGCATGAGCTGCTGGTGCCGTTCCACGATAACGGGATTGACCTGACGCGCATCGAGACTCGTCCTTCGCGCAGCGGTAAATGGACTTACGTGTTCTTTATCGACTTCATCGGCCACCACCGCGACCCACTGGTCAAAGGTGTGCTGGAGAAAATCAGTCAGGAAGCCGTGGCACTCAAGGTGCTGGGCTCTTACCCGAAAGCGGTTTTGTGAGGCTTTAACATGAGTGGCAACTTCCTCGCCCTGGCGCAGCCGGGCGTGCAACAACTGTCGCCTTACGTTCCGGGCAAGCCTGTGGACGAGTTGGCGCGTGAGTTGAACCTGGACCCGGCGAACATCGTCAAGCTGGCCAGTAACGAAAACCCGCTGGGCCCGAGCCCAAAAGTGTTGGCGGCGATTCGTGAAGAACTGGCTGAGCTGACCCGCTACCCCGATGGCAACGGCTTTGCCCTCAAGTCACTGCTGGCGGAAAAATGCCGGGTCGAGCTGAACCAGGTCACCCTGGGCAACGGCTCCAACGACATTCTTGAGCTGGTTGGCCGTGCATACTTGGCGCCGGGCTTGAACGCGGTTTTCAGTGAGCACGCGTTTGCGGTCTATCCGATCGTGACCCAGGCGGTCGGTGCTGATGCGCGCGTTGTTCCTGCGAAGGATTGGGGTCACGACCTGCCAGCCATGCTGGCGGCGATCGACGCCCAGACCCGCGTGGTGTTTATCGCCAACCCGAACAACCCGACCGGCACCTGGTTCGACGCGCAAGCGCTGAACGACTTCCTGCAAGACGTGCCGGAACACGTGCTGGTCGTGCTGGACGAGGCCTACATCGAATACGCCGAAGGCAGTGATTTGCCGAACGGCTTGGATTACCTGGCGGCGTACCCGAACCTGCTGGTCTCGCGTACGTTCTCCAAGGCGTATGGCCTGGCGTCGCTGCGGGTCGGCTATGGCCTGTCCACCGCCGTGGTGGCCGATGTGCTGAACCGTGTACGCCAGCCGTTCAACGTCAACAGCCTCGCCCTCGCGGCGGCGTGTGCGGCGGTGAAGGATGCCGAGTACCTGGAAGAAGGCCGTCGCATCAACGAAAGCGGCATGCTGCAACTGCAGGAAGGCTTCCGTGAACTGGGCCTGGGCTGGATCCCGTCCAAGGGTAACTTCATTTGTGTCGACCTCGGCCAAGAGGCTGCTCCGGTGTTCCAGGGGCTGTTGCGCGAAGGCGTGATCGTGCGTCCGACCGCCAACTACGGCATGCCGAACCACCTGCGTATCACCATCGGCCTGCCAGCAGAAAACGCCCGCTTCCTGGAGGCGCTGGCCAAGGTTCTGGCCCGTGGTTGATGTCACTGCATTGCAACCTGTTGTGCCTATGATCGGTCGCCTGGTGGTGGTCGGTCTGGGGTTGATCGGCGGCTCCTTCGCCAAAGGCCTGCGTGAAAGTGGGCTGTGTGGCGAAGTGGTCGGTGTGGACCTGGATCCGCAATCGCGCAAGTTGGCGGTTGAGTTGGGGGTGGTGGATCGTTGTGAGGCGGACCTGGCGCTCGCGTGCCAGGGCGCAGATGTGATCCAGCTGGCCGTCCCGATCCTGGCCATGGAGAAATTGCTCGCCGTGCTGGCGGGCATGGACCTGGGCCAGGCAATCCTGACAGATGTCGGCAGTGCCAAAGGCAATGTGGTGCGCGCGGCGCAACAGGCCTTTGGCGGCATGCCGCCGCGCTTCGTACCGGGCCATCCGATTGCCGGCTCCGAGCAGAGCGGGGTGGAGGCGTCCAATGCGCAGCTGTTCCGTCGCCATAAAGTCATCCTGACGCCGCTTGCGCAAACCGATCCGGCTGCGTTGGCGGTGGTGGATCGTTTGTGGCGTGAGCTGGGCGCGGATGTCGAGCATATGCAGGTCGAGCGCCATGACGAAGTGCTGGCCGCGACCAGTCATCTGCCGCACTTGCTCGCATTTGGCCTGGTGGACTCCCTGGCCAAGCGCAACGAAAACCTCGAGATTTTCCGTTACGCCGCCGGTGGCTTCCGTGATTTTACGCGGATTGCCGGCAGCGACCCGGTGATGTGGCACGACATCTTCCTCGCCAATCGCGAAGCGGTGTTGCGCACCCTGGACACCTTCCGTAGCGACCTCGACGCCTTGCGCGACGCGGTTGATGCTGGAGATGGCCATCAATTATTGGGCGTGTTCACCCGTGCGAGGGTGGCGCGTGAGCATTTCAGCAAGATCCTGGCGCGCCGCGCCTACATGGAAACCGCTGTGAACGCTGATGAGTTGACCTTCCTCGCCGAACCGGGTGGCCGCTTGAGCGGAAGCATTCGGGTGCCGGGCGATAAGTCGATCTCCCATCGGTCGATCATGCTGGGTTCGTTGGCTGAGGGTGTGACTGAGGTCGAAGGTTTCCTTGAGGGCGAAGATGCCCTGGCGACCTTGCAGGCGTTTCGCGACATGGGTGTGGTGATTGAAGGCCCGCACCATGGGCGCGTGACCATTCATGGCGTGGGGCTGCATGGCCTGAAGCCGGCGCCGGGGCCGATTTACCTGGGTAACTCCGGTACTTCCATGCGTTTGCTGTCCGGGTTGCTGGCGGCGCAGAGCTTTGACAGTGTGCTGACCGGCGATGCGTCCTTGTCCAAGCGCCCGATGAGTCGTGTAGCCAAGCCGCTGCGGGAAATGGGAGCGGTGATCGAGACGGGGCCGGAAGGGCGTCCGCCGCTGAACATTCGCGGTGGCCAGTCGTTGAAAGGCCTGGCTTATGCGATGCCGATGGCCAGTGCCCAGGTCAAATCCTGCCTGTTGTTGGCTGGGTTGTACGCTGAAGGTAAAACCGCGGTGACCGAGCCTGCGCCGACCCGTGACCATACCGAGCGCATGTTGCGTGGCTTTGGTTATCCGGTGGCGGTGGAGGGAGCGACGGCGTCGGTGGAGTCCGGTCATGCGCTGACGGCTGCCCATATAGAAGTGCCGGGGGATATTTCCTCTTCAGCGTTTTTCCTGGTAGCGGCTTCTATTGCTGAAGGTTCTGAGCTGCTGCTTGAGCATGTGGGTGTCAATCCGACGCGCACCGGCGTGATCGATATCCTGCGACTGATGGGGGCGGATATCACCCTGGAAAACCGGCGTGAGGTGGGTGGAGAGCCTGTCGCGGATCTGCGCGTACGAGCGGCACCGCTGAAGGGTATCGAGATTCCCGAGGCGCTGGTGCCGTTGGCGATCGATGAGTTTCCGGTGTTGTTCGTCGCGGCGGCCTGTGCCGAGGGACGAACGGTGTTGCGTGGCGCTTCAGAGCTGCGCTTAAAGGAGTCCGACCGTATCCAGGTCATGGCCGACGGTCTGCTGGCGTTGGGCGTGAAGTGTGAACCGACCCCTGATGGGATTATCATTGAGGGTGGCCCGATGGGCGGTGGCGACGTGCATGCCCATGGCGATCACCGCATTGCCATGGCCTTCAGCGTGGCTTCCCTACGGGCGGCTGCGCCGATTCGTATCCGTGACTGCGCCAATGTTGCTACGTCTTTTCCGAATTTTCTTACACTGTGTGCCCACGTCGGCATCCGTGTTGCCCAAGAGGCTCAATTGTGAATATCAAAGCACCGGTGATTACCATCGACGGGCCAAGCGGCTCGGGCAAAGGCACGATCGCCGGCATCCTGGCCAAGCGCCTGGGCTGGTGCCTGCTGGATTCCGGCGCGCTGTACCGCCTGCTGGCATTTGCCGCACGCAACCATGGCGTCGACCTGGCCAACGAAGAATCCCTGAAACTGTTGGCGGCGCACCTTGATGTGCAGTTTGTCGGCGCGACGGAAGGTCATCCCCAGCGCATCATCCTCGAAGGGGACGATGTGACCGATGACCTGCGCAACGAGCAGGTCGGCTCCTGGGCTTCCCAGGTTGCCGCGTTGCCGGCCGTGCGTGATGCGCTGCTGCAGCGTCAGCGGGCTTTTCAGGAGCCGCCGGGCCTGGTGGCCGATGGTCGTGATATGGGCACCGTGGTGTTTCCCGAGGCGCCTCTGAAGATTTTCCTGACCGCCAGCGCCGAGGAACGGGCTCGCCGCCGCTACTTGCAGTTGAAGGGCAAAGTCGATGGTGTTAGTCTGTCGAGTCTGCTAGATGAGATCCGTGCACGCGATGAGCGTGATACCCAGCGCGCAGTAGCCCCGCTCAAGCCGGCGGCTGATGCCATACAGCTGGATTCCACGGAGTTGTCCATCGAGCAGGTGCTGGAACGCATCTTGAGTGAAATCGCCATTCGCGATATCGCCGGGTGATCAAGAAGGCCGCAGGGGACCAGTCATAGTCCTGCGGTGGCTTCTTTTAACTGAAACTGACCCACACCGTCTGGGGTGTGGAGATGGGCGTATTCTTCGCCCTTATCAACAGGAATTAAAATGAGCGAAAGCTTTGCGGAACTCTTTGAAGAAAGCCTAAAAACCCTGAACCTTCAGGCAGGCTCCATCATCACCGGTGTTATCGTTGATATCGATTACCAAGCTCGCTGGGTAACCGTTCACGCTGGTCTGAAGTCTGAAGCTCTGATCCCGCTGGAACAGTTCTACAACGATGCTGGTGATCTGACAATCAATGTCGGTGACGAAGTTCACGTTGCTCTGGACTCGGTTGAAGACGGTTTCGGTGAAACCAAGCTGTCCCGTGAAAAAGCCAAGCGCGCTGAATGCTGGATTGTTCTCGAAGCAGCCTTCGCAGCTGAAGAAGTGGTCAAGGGCGTTATCAACGGTAAGGTTAAAGGCGGCTTCACTGTCGACGTTAACGGCATCCGTGCGTTCCTGCCAGGTTCTTTGGTCGACGTTCGTCCTGTGCGCGACACCACGCACCTGGAAGGCAAAGAACTCGAATTCAAGGTCATCAAACTCGACCAGAAGCGCAACAACGTTGTCGTTTCCCGTCGCAGCGTCCTGGAAGCAGAGAACTCCGCCGAGCGTGAAGCTCTGCTGGAATCCCTGCAGGAAGGCCAACAAGTCAAAGGTATCGTCAAAAACCTCACCGACTACGGCGCATTCGTCGACCTGGGTGGCGTGGATGGCCTGCTGCACATTACCGACATGGCTTGGAAGCGCATCAAGCATCCTTCCGAAATCGTCAACGTTGGCGACGAGATCGATGTCAAGGTTCTGAAATACGATCGCGAGCGCAACCGTGTTTCCCTGGGCCTGAAGCAACTGGGTGAAGATCCATGGGTTGCTATCAAAGCCCGTTACCCAGAAAGCACTCGCGTAACCGCGCGTGTTACCAACCTGACCGACTACGGCTGCTTCGCTGAGCTGGAAGAAGGCGTGGAAGGCCTGGTACACGTTTCCGAAATGGACTGGACCAACAAAAACATCCACCCTTCGAAAGTCGTACAAGTCGGCGACGAAGTGGAAGTTATGGTTCTGGACATCGACGAAGAGCGTCGTCGTATCTCCCTAGGCATCAAGCAGTGCAAATCTAACCCATGGGAAGATTTCTCTGGCCAGTTCAACAAGGGCGATAAAATCTCCGGCACCATCAAGTCGATCACCGATTTCGGTATCTTCATTGGTCTGGACGGCGGCATCGACGGCCTGGTTCACCTGTCCGACATCTCCTGGAACGAAGTGGGCGAAGAAGCTGTTCGTCGTTTCAAGAAGGGCGACGAGCTGGACACCATTATCCTGTCGGTTGACCCAGAGCGCGAGCGCATCTCCCTGGGTATCAAGCAACTGGAAAGCGACCCGTTCTCTGAATACGTTCAGGACAACGACAAAGGCGCAATCGTTAAAGGCATCGTGAAAGAAGTTGACGCTAAAGGCGCCATCATCACTCTGGCCGACGATATCGAAGCGACTCTGAAAGCCTCCGAAATCAGCCGTGACCGCGTTGAAGACGCGCGCAACGTTCTGAAAGAAGGCCAGGAAGTAGAAGCCAAGATCATCAGCGTTGACCGCAAGAGCCGTGTAATCCAGCTCTCCATCAAGTCGAAAGACGATGCTGAAGAGAAAGAAGCCATCCAAAGCTTGAAAGACAAGCCTTCGGATAGCATCGCTGCTGGTCCTACCACTCTGGGCGACCTGTTGCGTGCACAAATGGAAAAACAGAACTAAGTTCTGTCAGACCATAGAAAAAGGGCGACTTCGGTCGCCCTTTTTTGTGCCTGAAATTCGTTGAATCAACAACTTAGAACCAAGGCGTACAGCTCAGTGTCAGAACTGACTATAGTCTCAAGAAAAAAAGCGTTCTCTTGTTGTAGCTTCAGTAAGGATTTGAATGAACAGGCTTATCGTAATACTCGCCGTGGTAATGCTTGCAGGCTGCTCCACCACCAGCGCCAAGACCCACGCCAAACGCGGCGTGAGCGGCATCGAGATCGATTGCTCAGGGCTGGGCAACAACTGGCAGAAGTGCGAAAAGCGCGCCGCCCGAGAGTGCAAGATGCAAGGCTACAAGGTCATCACCAAGTCCAGTGACGCCAAGGATGAGGAGGGCGACTACCTGTTCGGCTGGAATCCTGCTGGCGCAGTAACGCGGACGATGCTGGTGATCTGCAATTGAGCGTATAGCGCGTGCGATACGGGTGTTTATTCAACCAGCAGATAAGTTTATGCATGGGCTGTTCAAATTCATCAAGTCATGCTAAAACCTTCGAAGCGCTTTTCCTAGCTGCTTGAAAAAGAAGGGAAAAATATGACGAAGTCGGAGTTGATCGAACGAATTGTCACCCATCAAGGGCTGCTCTCATCCAAGGATGTCGAGCTGGCTATCAAGACCATGCTTGAGCAAATGTCCCAGTGTCTAGCAACCGGGGACCGGATCGAGATCCGGGGGTTTGGCAGTTTTTCGCTGCACTACCGCGCGCCGCGGGTAGGGCGGAATCCGAAGACTGGACAGTCCGTCAGCCTTGACGGCAAGTTCGTTCCTCACTTCAAGCCGGGTAAAGAGTTGCGTGATCGGGTGAACGAAGAAGAGGAAGAAGGCGTCTGACTGTTTTTGGGGTAGGAGAAGGTTATGCGTGGGGTTAAGCGCGTTGTACTGGTGCTGATGGTGCTGGTGGTTGCGTTGGTGGTTTTGGCGTTTGTATTAGAGAACCAGCAAGGTGCCTCTTTGTCTTTCTTCGGCTTTGCAACAGGTCAGCTGCCAGTTTCGGTATTTGTGGTTGTGGCATTTATTGTTGGTATGCTCATTGGGCCGCTCTTGAGCGCGGTGGTGTCTAAGCGTCGTCGCGCGTCCGCTTCTACAGCACGTATATAGAGCCTGCTGTTGCGTGATTTGCCGCAATAGTTGGTAAAGTTTCTATCCCGTCTATCAGATAGGTTCCCGTCGTTGCGCTGTGTAGCGATGCGGCTGCTTGGCTGAGCAGCAACGCTATGGGAGCCGTGCGCGTTAGTCGGTTCTTGTGAGCAGCCATCTATTTTATCCTTACTTGGGCATGTCTTATATGGCTGCCTGGTCGCCTAAGAACTGTCCTGATCGTTATATAGGTAAAAATTTTCGATGGACACTCTGTGCTTTAAAAAATGAGCGGAGACGCTTGATTTAAAGTTACACCATTAAAATAAAAGAGCATGCGCTGACCTGTACTGCGTAACAAGGCAGTAGTCTTTTGAAAACAGGCTGCCAACTGAGCGCGCGAGCCTTTGAAAGGCTTGCTGGGCACTCTTTGACGCTCATCCCCTCCCTTCCTGATCCTAAAAATAACCCCGCGCTGAGCTTTGCTTTTGGGGTGCGGTTTTCTTATGTTTTGTCTATGCAATGAGTGAGAAATATCTGTAGGTCGGCTCCTGTGGGGGTGGGGGGCTGAGGGCTTTTCGATAGAGCCTTCTGACAGACTCTTTGTGCATGCTGCCGGTTGTCCGTTGGGGAGATCTGCCAGCTTAGCGAAGAACTCTCCGATATCTTGTGTACACAGCGTTTTATCCTCATTTTTCAATGATTCAATGAGCGATCTATTTCGATCCTACGAGTAATTGCAGTGCCTGCGGGGCGTTGATCTGATATTTTCCTAGCTTAATTTTGACGACTGGCCGGTGAGCACCCCCGAGGCCCTCGTAAGGCATTTACTCAAGCATCGTGAGTGGTATCCATGACCTGGGAAGGCGGCGAAAAAAATGAAAGGTCCTATCCCTGCCATAGCAGGCTACGGATTACTTTATACTTCTCGCAGTTTTCAAGCGCGCTTACTGGGTGCTTCCGGTGTGTCAGACCTTGGCGGGCGTCATTTTCGACGTTTACCGCGTTGAGCACCATTTAGGTGTCAGTGAGCGAGCAAGACCTTGCTATCCCATGGCCCAGAGCTAGCTGAAGGCCTCTGGCTCGCTGTATGGGTACGTTGCACCAGGGCGCCGTTCCCCAGGCTAGACGTTGAATCAAAAATAAATTTGGCCACCGCACCGGCGTTGGCTGAGGAGAACTCTAAATGAGCCTGATTAATTTAATCGAATTTAATGTCCTGGGAGACGAACGAGGTCAGCTTGTTGTACTCGAGGCTATGAAAAACGTCCCTTTCGACATCAAGCGCGTGTACTACCTGACGGGCACCAAGCCTGAAGTACCGCGCGGCTTTCATGCGCATAAAGAACTGGAGCAGGTGGCGGTCTGCGTGTCCGGAGAATGCTTGATGATCATGGACGACGGGGTGAAAAAAGAAGAGGTGTGGTTGGACTCGCCCAGCAAAGCTATCTTTATTGGCAAGATGATCTGGCACGAAATGCATCGTTTCAGCCCAGATTGCGTTTTGCTAGTGGTCGCCAGTGATTTGTATGATGAAAATGATTACATTCGCTCGTATGCAAAATTTGTCGGGATGATAAACAATGACTAATATTCACCCTCTCGCGGACGTTCAAAGTGAACATGTTGGGCCTACTACACGAGTATGGCAATTTAGCGTTGTATTGAAGGGCGCCATTATTGGAGAGGGCTGCAACCTCTGCGCGCATACTTTAATTGAAGGTGATGTTGTTATTGGGAATAACGTGACCGTGAAGTCCGGCGTATTTTTATGGGCTGGAACGCGCGTTGCGGATGATGTTTTTATTGGTCCGAATGCAACGTTCACCAATGATGTTTCGCCGCGCTCAAAACAGTACCCTGAGCGTTTTGAAGGAATTACGGTCGAGCAGGGGGCGAGCATAGGCGCCAATGCGACTATCTTGCCAGGTATCGTTATCGGTCGTTATGCAATGGTCGGTGCTGGGGCTGTCGTAACAAAAGATGTTCCTGAGTACGCAGTCGTGGTAGGCAACCCAGCCAAAGTCATTAGGTATATGGAAAAATGATCAATTTTCTAGATTTGAAATCCGTGAACGCGGCGCACCACGATGAGCTGGCAGCGGCCTGCGACCGAGTTATTCGATCGGGCTGGTATATCGGTGGCCGTGAGCTCGCAAACTTTGAGACTGAGTTTGCTGAATATTGTGGTTCTAAACATTGTATCGGCGTTGCCAACGGGCTAGATGCTTTGGTCCTGACGATGCGCGCCTGGATGGCTTTGGGCCGGCTCGCGGAGGGCGATGAAGTTATCGTGCCCTCCAATACCTATATCGCAAGTATATTAGCCATTTCGGAAAATCGCCTGACGCCAGTACTGGTTGAACCGGACGTGACAACCTTCAACCTTTGCCCTGCGAACGTCAGGAAGGCGATAACACCCAAGACACGAGCGATATTACCTGTCCATTTATATGGCCAGCTCGCCGACATGCCTCAAATACTCGCGATCGCCGAAGAACACAAGCTTCTCGTGTTGGAAGATGCTGCGCAGTCGCACGGTGCCAGTTTCAATGGCAAGAAAGCTGGTAGTTGGGGGCATGCCGCTGGATTCAGCTTTTATCCCGGTAAGAACCTCGGCGCTTTGGGGGATGCGGGGGCAATCACCACTGACGACTCGGAACTCGCCGATACGCTGCGAGCGCTGCGCAATTACGGTTCCCACGAAAAATACAAAAATTTGTATCGCGGGGTTAACAGCCGGCTCGATGAAATCCAAGCAGCGATGCTGTGCGTTAAATTAAAGTATTTGGATGAGCAAACACGACACCGGCGAGAGATCGCTACCCTTTACTCTGAAGGGATTGATAATTCGGCTATCCAGCTACCTTCGACGGGAGGACGTTCAGCTACTGACTTCGAGAATCATGTTTGGCATCTTTTTGTCATCCGTAGCGCGCAGCGTGACGCACTTAAAGAGCATTTGGCAGCGAAAGGGGTCGAGACACTCATCCATTACCCGATTCCTCCGCATCAGCAACCTGCTTACTCTGAGTGGAGCGACCACTCTTACCCCGTCTCCGAGAGTATCCATAATCAAGTACTGAGTCTTCCAATGGGGCCATCGTTGAGCTTGGATGATGCGAGGCTGGTGATTGAAGCGTGCAATAGCTTTTCGGGAAATGGTTGATCGGGAATGACTTTAATCCGAACAAGCCTGCTGAATGCAATTGCCGTGTTCATCAAAATGTTGACCTTGTTGGGCATCAATAAAGTTTTGGCGATCTACGTCGGCCCGAGTGGCTACGCGGCACTTGGGCAGTTTCAGAACGCGGTACAGATGATCACTACCTTTGCCAGTGGTGCCGTTAACACAGGGGTTACCAAATACACGGCGGAATATAAAGATGATGTAGCTGCACAACACCGAGTCTGGCGAACAGCGGGAACCATTGCACTGTCAGGGTCGCTGTTCTTTTCGGTTTTGATTGTCATATTCAACGAGACCCTGGCAATCTGGTTTCTGAAAGATGTCGGTTTTGGTGGTGTGTTCGTTTGGTTTGGTACAACGCTTGTACTGTTCACGCTGAATACGCTGATGCTGGCGATATTGAACGGCAAAAAGGAGATCGGTAAATACGTCATTGCCAATATTGCAGGTAGCTTGTTTTCACTGCTGGTGACGGCATTGATGTCGATGTCATACGGCCTGTACGGCGCGTTGGTCGCGCTGGCCGTATACCAATCTCTCAGCTGTTTCATCACGTTCTTTTTGTGTTTAAAGTCACCATGGTTCAAGTTGTCTTACATGATTGGCACGTTAGACAAAAAGACCGCAATCAATTTGTCGAAATTTACAGTAATGGCACTTTCATCAGCCTTGTGCGTGCCAATCAGTCACATATTGGTCCGGAATCACCTTGGTGAGACGTTTGGCTGGCAGTCTGCCGGTTATTGGGAGGCAATGTGGAGGCTCAGTTCGGCTTACCTGATGTTGGTCACCACAACGCTGAGTGTTTATTATTTACCAAAGTTGTCTGAGCTGAAAGAATCCAAAGATATAAAAAATGAGATCCTGCAAGGCTATAAGGTGATTTTTCCGGTTGCTATTGCATGCGGTTTAATTATGTATTTCCTACGCGATTTCATTATTTCCGTTCTGTTTACCTCTGACTTTTTGCCAATGCGCGATTTGTTTGGATGGCAGATGCTAGGTGATGTGCTGAAAATCGCGAGCTGGATCTTGGGTTATGTATTGGCGGCACGGGCGTACTGGAAGATTTTTGTATTTTCAGAACTGTTCTTTGCGTTGCTGTTCTATGTGCTAGTGGTTGTTTTTTCGAGTTTCGAGTTGGAAAGTGCCGTTATAGCGCACGCGGTTACTTATGCGTTGCACTTTTGCTTTATGTTTGCAGTGATGAAAAAGAAGGGGATATTTGCTTGAGCGGCCTATTTAAAAAAATCAGTGCCTACGGCATTGGTCGGCTTCCGGTCTATGTGTTTATCAAAGCATTTCAGTCTTTTCGTATAAAAGTCTATCGCCTTCTGTTTTCCGATAATCGGGCGCATACCAAGGGCGTGAAATTCAACCAGCCAGCGCAATTTGTTGGGCTAGGATCAATTGTGTTTGACTCTCAAGTGACGGTGGGCGTCTGGCCATCGCCCTACTTGATGGGTGGCTATGCTTATTTTGAGGCACGAACGGCTACCGCAAAAATCTCTGTGGGTGAGGGAACATGTTTCAATAATTCGGCGGTGGTTATAGCTGATCGCGGTAAAGTTGAGATCGGTCGTCGCTGCATGATGGGCAATAATTTTTTTGTTGCTGATTCCGACTTTCATGGGTTGGAAGTAGAAAATAGAACGAACGGTCAATATCAGTGCGCAGATGTCTTCATCGGTGATGACGTATTTTTCGGAAATGATGTCAAAGTGCTTAAAGGTGTGACTATCCACAATGGAGCTGTCATTGGCAGCGGGGCCGTCGTTACCGGCGATGTGCCCGCAGGATGTATATACGCTGGAGTACCTGCCAAGTTTGTCAGACACATTTCCCGACGTGAAGGAGACATCGTTGATGAATAATGATCATGCGTCTAGCCCGTTAGTGACCATGTGCGTGCCTGTCTATAATCACGAACATTTTGTGGTGGACAGTGTTAGAAGTATTATTGAGCAGACTTATCAGAATATTGAATTAATTATCATTGATGACGGGTCTACGGATCGCTCGGCAGAAAAAGTCGCAAGTCTGATTGACGAATGTGAGGCGCGATTTACCCGTTTTCGGTTCGTCTCACGCCCTAACAAAGGTTTGTCAGGAACACTGAATGACGCATTGCAATGGGCGACCGGCACTTATTTTTCTGCGCTGGCGTCTGATGATATTTTGTATCCGACAAAAACCGCAGTACTGGTTAAACACATGATGGAAAATCCGAAGTGTGTTGCTTCATTTGGTTCCGTGTCGCTGATCGACGACAAGGGAATTGAAAGAGGTTTCAGGAAGAGCGCAGGAAAGCATAACTTTGATGAGATTTTCTTGTTGAAGACTGAGTTGCCGGCGCCCGCCAGTATGGTGGTTCTGCAGGCGATCATCGAAGCGGGCAGCTACAATCCAGAGGTCAAGATAGAAGACTGGGATATGTGGATGCGTCTGACAATTGGGAATGATAAGTTTGTAGAGGTTCTTCCCGACGTACTCGCGAAGTATCGCATGCACCCTGCCAATACCATGAAACAGCATGATCTAGTGCATGATGGCTTGCTATTGATTGTCAAGCAGCATAAGACTCACCCTCTGTATAATCGTGTCTTGTGTATTTTAAACTGTGTTCGATTCAGGAATTTGGCGACAGGCCGGAAAAAAGAAGCCTTAGGTTTACTCGCCAAATTGCTGATGAATCCTGACAGCTATCGTGAGCCACGGCTATATCAAGGGGTACTGTACTTATTGCTTAAGTGGTGAGCGGGTTGAGTAGTATCCGCTGTTGGGTATTTGTAAGGTTGTGTTGAGTCACTAAGAGTGAAAAATGTGGAAAATGTTCAGGATGGGCTCGTCAATAGAAGCATGCCGATGTGGCGTGCGTTCCTGGTGCTGGTGTTAGTACTGGGGTTTCCGCGAATTTACGGCACGGAAATACCGATGGCGCTGATTCTTGTGCCGTTCTATCTTACGGGCTTCTGTCGTTTTTTTTTCGCGCGAGGTTGGTTTGCTGTTGTTTTTTGTATTTTATTCGCAATTTGGGTGATAGGTGGCGTTCTAGCCTACATGAATGGGGACGGCGAAAGTCGTGATCTTTTCTTTCATATAGTTGTTTCAGTCAAAGTACTACTAAACTTTTTTTCGGCTATGTCATTTGTCGCGTCATTCTTGCCAAGCCTTCAGCCCTTATTGCCTGGCTGATATTCCAAATCCTCGTTATCGTGTTCTCGATGCTAAGTCATGGGTTTTATTCGTTCATGCTTGGTTTTATTTCACCACGTTCTGCAGAGGTGTTTCAGCATATCTATGGGCTCAGGGCGTTGGGTTTCGGTTTGTTTCATGTTGATGGCGCGCTGACGATTGTACTGGCACTGTTTTTCAGTATTTTGGTATCTGATTCAAAATTTATGAATGGCCTGTTGCTGGTCCTCTTGTTACCCCTGTCGATGGCAGTGGCGAGAAGCGCAGTGGTGGCGTATGCGATTATGAGCGTTTTCAGAAAGGGCTTTTTGTTTAAGTTGATTTTGGTCTTGGCGCTCTTAGTGATGATCTCGCTGAGTTTCTATGTGAACAGTGGACCGCTATTTGAAGCGACTGAAATTTTTCGAAACTTATTCCAGCATGGTGAGCTGAGAAGTCACAGTGTCAACGTGTTATCAGAGATGTACACCCTTCCGAATACTTTGAGTGAGTGGTTGTTCGGCGGCGGGCAGTACTTTTCCGGAAGTGAAAACTCCCTTGAGTTCTATAAAGGCACCGATGTGGGGTACCTCAGAATTCTTTATTTTTCGGGTATAGGCTCAGTGTTTGCTTATATCCTGCTGAATTCCTATTTTTTGCTGGGACTGATTTTTGCCCGTGGCGGCCCTGGCTTTTTCAAAATTCGGCATTTTGCCTTTGCGCTCACCGTTATCTTCCTGATCATCAACTTCAAGGGGTTGCAGGGAATGCCAATTTTCGCCATTGCCCTCTATGTATATGCTGTTGAGTCTCATAGAAAACAACGTTCCGGCCCCATCGTAAGGTCTGGCGAATTGTCTAACGAGCGTTCTGGCGAAAAGGAGGTGAGATGAGAGCGTTGGTATTGGGCGCAAATGGCTTCATCGGTTCCAATCTTGTTCAATACCTTACTGAGCAAGGTGTCCAGGTGAGGGTCTTGACGCGTAAGGGGCTCACACAGGCTAACTCATCGGTTGAAACCGTTATTGGCGATTTGGTTGGAGATGATATCGACTACCCGGCGCTACTTTCTTGCTGCGATGTCATATTCAATTGCGCAGGCGAGATTCATAACGAGCAGTTGATGCATCGGCTCCACGTGGACGCGACGGCTAAGTTTTTGGATGCCGTGGCGGTCGCTTCAGCTCAAGGACAATCGATACGGTGGGTTCAATTGAGCAGTGTCGGAGCCTACGGCCCTTCACGCGCCAAGAATCGTGTAGTGACTGAGGACATGCCTACGAACCCTGTAGGGACTTATGAAATCACCAAGACGTTGGCGGATGCTTTGATCACAACCCGTGAAATGCCAGAGTCTTTTTCATTTTCCATACTGCGTCCTTCCAATGTGTTTGGACCGACAATGTCTAACAATTCGTTAAGACAACTCGGTCAGATGGTCAAAAAGAGACGTTTTTTCTTCATCGGCTTCTCCCCTGCCACGGCTACCTACATTCATGTTGATGATGTGGTTTGGGCGCTTTATAGATGCGCTACGGACCCACGAGCGAAAGGGCAAATATTCAACCTTTCAAATGATTGCATGATGCCCGAACTCATTGCCGGCATGGCGCGTGCGCAGGGCGTGGCAACGCCTCGCCTGGTAGTACCGGAATTTATGGTACGCGTGGCGGTAGCGCTTGTTTCGCCACTGACCCGTGGTCGGATTACCCAGAAGCGTGTTGATGCCCTGGTGAGCCATACGACTTATTCCGCCAAGAAAGCTGCAGACCTGTTGGATTTTGCGCCCGGCAAGCCTGTCCCGGAAAGTATCGGTGAGCTCTTTGGCTAGCCATTTACTCGCTAACGGCTCATTAATGCGCCCCAGAGCAATTGTGGGTGTGGCAAAATGTACCGTTTTTAACGCAGTCTGCGAGGTGAGAGTTGGCTGACAGAAAATTGCGGGTAGCGCGTGTCTCGACAGTACCTTTTTTCGTGCTTACCCAGTTGAGCTCTCAGATTCAAACGCTTCAGGCGCTGGGAACGGAAATTACGGTAATCGCCAGCGATGACGAATTCGCAGATAAAATGGCTGCTCTTGCTGATGTGGCCTTTACGCCAATAAACATTTCAAGAAATATCAGCCCGCTCAACGATCTGGTCAGTTTGGTGAAGTTGTTTCGCGTGTTCAAGTCAAGTCAATTCGATATCGTCCATTCGACCACGCCCAAAGCGGGTTTGCTATGCGCGATAGCAGCGCTTTTTGCACGTATCCCAGTTCGAATCCATACGTTCACCGGACAGCCTTGGGTGACAATGTCTGGCATGAAGCGCCAGGTCCTGAAGTACTGTGACCGGTTAATTGGTGCCTTGAATACACACTCTTATACGGACAGTGAAAGTCAGCGGCAATTTCTTGTCGATAACAACATTGTCTTTCCCGCAAGGATAAGTGTTCTTGGTAGTGGGTCATTGGCGGGTGTTGATCTGAAACGTTTCAACCGAGACAAGTATACCGAACAGGACAGCCTTTCCTTGAAAAGCCAACTGGGTATTCCGGCGGACGGCAAGGTAATACTATTCGTCGGCCGAATCACCCAAGACAAAGGCATTCAAGAGTTAGTCGATGCTTTTCACAGCATTGCTTTGCATGACGTATCCCTTCATTTGCTTCTGGTGGGTCCTTTTGAAGATAACGGCAAGGCGATTGTGGATTCTGTGAGCAGCAGTGATGTCGCAACGCGCATCCACAGTGTTGGCTTTTCGGACGAACCCGAAAAATACATGGCAATAGCCGACTTGCTCTGCTTACCCAGTTACCGTGAAGGCTTTGGTACGGTTGTTATCGAGGCGGGCGCTATGGCGTTGCCGACCGTTGGAACCGATATTTACGGTCTCTCCGACGCGGTTGTAAACGGCGTCACAGGTGTTCTAGTCCCGCCGAGGGATACGCGATCTCTTGGTGAGGCATTAACACGCTTATTGGTTGACGATGATGCTCGTCTGCGTATGGGGGAAAACGCCAATGCGAGGGCTTGTTCCGAGTTCAGTTCGGCCAAGTGCGCGACGTTATTGTTAGACGATTATAAAAGGCTTTTGAATGAGCGCTGATGGATTGGAGAGGGTCTCTCGCGTAGCGGTGACGGGCGCAAGCGGCTTTGTAGGCGGTGCTTTGATCAAGCTCCTTTCGACGCACAGCAACTTTGATCCGGTGGCTATTTACAGAACTACACCGGAACGACCTCCCCTGGGGTGTGAGACGTTTGTGTGCGGAGAATTGGCTTCAGACACGGATTTCACCGCTGCATTGAAAGGGGCTGATAGCGTTGTTCATTGCGCTGCTCGCGTGCACGTCATGAACGAGCGTGCTGCCGACCCGATGGCTGAATTCAGGCTGGCAAATGTGGCGGCAACTCACAACCTTGCCAGGCAGGCGGCGAAATGTGGTGTAAGACGTTTTGTCTTCATCAGCTCCATCAAGGTCAATGGTGAGTCGACTCAATCGGGTCAGCCTTACCGAGCAGATGATGTGCCTATGCCTGCTGACGCTTATGGCGTCTCTAAGATGGAGGCGGAGGAAGGACTGAGAAATATTGCCGCTGAAACAGGCATGGATGTCGTTATCATTCGGCCCGTGCTTGTATATGGACCCGGAGTGAAGGCTAACTTTTTCAATATGATAAAGTTGTTGGACAGGGGCGTTGTACTCCCGTTCGGTGCAATCAATAACAAACGCAGCTTGGTGTCTCTTTATAATCTCGTGGATTTGATAAGCGTTTGTCTCACGCATCCCGCCGCTGCTAATCAGACGTTTTTGGTCAGTGATGGTCAGGATGTGTCGACTACGCAGTTGCTCAGGAAGATGGCGGAAGCACTTCGGTGCCGTGCACGGTTGTTACCCGTCCCTAGCAGCTTGCTTGTTGCTGCCGCCAGGTTGCTGAACAAAAAGTCGTTGTCTCAACGCCTGTGCGGGAACTTGCAGGTTGATATTGAGAAGAACCGCGAATTATTGGGATGGACACCTCCGATGTCCGTTGAACAAGGTTTTGCATTGACCGCGGAGCATTTCCAGGGGCATACAGAAAAATGATATTGGCTATAATTTTAGTGTTTCTCACATCATTTTTGCTGACTGCGATGTTACGTAAATATGCTTTGTCGCGAAGTATGATAGATGTCCCCAATGCACGCAGCTCTCATTCGATCCCGACGCCTCGGGGCGGCGGTTTGGCGATCGTCATCACCGTGATGCTCTCACTGGTCGGTCTCTACCTTACCGGCGCAATCGAGTTTGCGGTGTTTGCCTCTTTATTTTTTGCAGGTGGTCTTGTCGCCATTATTGGTTTTATGGATGACCATGGCCATATCGCTGCGCGCTGGCGTCTAATGGGGCACTTTTGCGCTGCAGCAATTGTGCTCTTCTGGACTGGCGGATTGCCGATTATTGATTTTTTCGGGACGCCTCTGAACCTGCATTACGCGGGCTACGTGTTCGGCTCACTCTACCTGGTGTGGATGCTCAATCTATACAATTTCATGGACGGAATTGACGGGCTGGCGAGTATCGAGGCAATTTGTGCGTGTTTAGGCATGTGTGTTGTTTACCTCATTGCCGGGCACACCAGCCTGATTCAGGTGAATATGCTGTTTGCATTTGCCGTGGCGGGTTTTTTGTACTGGAATTTCCCCTCCGCAAAAATTTTCATGGGCGATGCTGGCAGTGGCTTCATAGGTATAGTGCTCGCCGGGCTTTCTGTTCACGCTGCATGGTTGTCCGCAGATCTCCTATGGTGCTGGCTCATCCTTCTCGGCGTGTTCATTGTCGATGCCACAGTTACCTTGTTACGTCGACTGCTACGCGGTGCACGTGTCTATGAAGCTCACCGCAGTCATGCCTATCAATATGCATCGCGCCTAGTGGGGCGACATGCTCCAGTGACCTTGACCGTGTGTCTAATCAACGTGTTTTGGCTGCTACCACTCGCGGTTTGTGTCGCATACTCGCTGTTGAGCGGAGCGGCGGCACTGGTTGTAGCTTATATTCCCTTGATTATTTTGGCTGTTCGCTTTCGTGCAGGCGAAACAGAAGGGCCGCGCTCCTGAAAAATCCTGAGCTGGCTTTTTTTCACACACCGTTTTGATGAGCGATGTACCATCTTAATCTTGGAAAAATTTGGGTTTTTTGAGGGAGCTATGGATAAGGTCAGGGTGTTTTTGCAAGGCCTCCCGCGCAGGCAAAAAAGGCTGATTCAGATAGCCGTCGATGTGGTACTTATTTGGTGTGCCTTGTGGATGGCTTTCGTTGTACGCTTGGGCATTGATGAAATGTCTAACCCGTTGGTACAACATCTTTGGTTATTTGTAAGTGCCACGTTTGTAGCCATTCCTCTTTTCGCTAGATTTGGACTTTATCGTGCGGTAATGAGGTATTTTGGCAATGACGCGCTTATTGCAATTATTAAAGCGGTCAGTTTGTCTTCTTTGATTCTTGGGGTTATTGTCTACTGGTATAGCAACCACCAAAACGTTGTCCCTCGCTCCATTATTTTCAACTACTGGTGGCTCAGCGTAATTATGGTGGGTGGGTTGCGTTTAGCGATGCGCCAGTTTTTCCTTGGCGATTGGTTCGCGGCTGCCCAACATGTACCCTTTACCAGTCGAGACGATGGGTTACCCCGAGTGGCCATTTACGGCGCTGGTGCGGCGGGCAATCAATTGGTTGCAGCACTTAGAATTGGTAGGGTCATGCGACCGGTCGCCTTCATCGACGATGATGAAAGCATTTCCAATAGGATAATTTCCGGGCTCCAAGTCTACAAGCCTACACATATTCGGAAGATGATAGATGTCACCGGAGCTCAGGAAATCCTACTTGCGGTTCCTTCCTCCCCACGTGCACGACGCAGAGAGATTCTTGGCTTTCTTGAAGGCTATCCTTTGCATATCCGCAGTGTGCCTGGGTTCATGGATTTGGCCAGTGGCCGGGTCAAGGTTGATGACATTCAGGAAGTGGATATTGCGGATTTGCTTGGCCGTGACGCGGTGCCTGCCCAAGCTGAACTCTTGGAACACTGCATTACGGGCAAGGCCGTGCTTGTCACTGGCGCGGGCGGATCTATCGGATCTGAACTCTGCCGGCAAATCCTTGAATTGCGCCCCACCTGCCTCGTATTGTTCGAACACAGTGAGTTCAATCTCTACAGTATTCTTTCCGAGCTTGAGCAGCGTGTTGTAAGAGGTGCTTTTTCCGTACGGCTGTTGCCGATTTTGGGGTCTGTCCGTAATCAACAAAAGATATTTGATGTGCTGAAGACCTGGCGCATTGAAACTGTTTATCATGCGGCCGCCTACAAACATGTGCCTATGGTGGAACATAACATTGCCGAGGGCGTCCTTAATAACGTAATTGGCACGTTGAATACCGCTCAGGCAGCACTGCAAGCAGGTGTGGCCAACTTTGTGTTGATTTCAACCGATAAGGCCGTACGCCCGACTAATGTCATGGGCAGTACCAAACGCCTCGCCGAGATGACACTGCAAGCGTTGAGCCGGGAACTGGCACCTGTGTTTTTCGGTGATAACGCTAATATTTCCAGGGTTAATAAGACCCGTTTCACCATGGTGCGTTTTGGTAATGTGCTGGGTTCATCCGGTTCGGTGATCCCTTTGTTCCACAAGCAAATCAAGTCCGGTGGTCCGCTGACAGTTACCCATCCGAAAATCACACGTTACTTCATGACTATTCCTGAGGCAGCGCAGCTGGTTGTTCAAGCGGGCTCGATGGGGCGCGGAGGGGATGTTTTTGTTCTTGATATGGGAGAACCGGTCAAGATCGCAGAGCTGGCCGAAAAGATGATTCACTTGTCAGGCCTCAGTGTCCGTTCAGAGAGGAACTTCCACGGCGATATTGCCATTGAATTCACCGGTCTGCGCCCAGGTGAAAAGTTGTATGAAGAGTTGCTCATCGGCGATAACGTCGTCGCGACCCAGCACCCAATGATCATGAGCGCCAACGAGGACTACCTGCCTTGGGACGTCCTCAAAGGCAAGCTCACTGAACTCCTTGCTGCCGTAGACCAGGACGACTACACCCGCGTTCGTCAACTCCTGCGCGACACCGTCAGCGGCTACTCCCCCGATGGCGAAATCGTCGACTGGATCTACCAGCAGCGCCGCCTGGAACCCTGATTTAACACCTTGTAACTCAAGCGTTTTTGACGAATCCCCAACATCACCTAAGTTAGAAAAGCAGCTTCGGAAAAGCTGCTTTTCTCTTATCAATGTCATGGAGCGTCAAATGCAAAACACTTACCTTACTTCCCTGATCTTCGCTTTCCTCACCACCCTTTCGGTCACCACCACCGCAGCCCCGTCCATCAAACCCGAAGCGCCAACCCCCATCGCCGCCCAGATGGCCAAAACCGAACACTCCGCCAAGGTCAACCTCAACGCCGCCGACGCCGAAACCCTGCGCCGTGACCTCTTCGGCATTGGTGCGGCCAAAGCCAAGGCAATTATCGCCTACCGCGAAAGCAATGGCCCGTTCACGGCGGTAGATGAATTGTTGGAAGTGAAAGGGATCGGCAAGGCGCTGCTGGAGAAGAACCGCGATCGGCTTGTAATCAACTAAGCCAATAGGGGAGGCCGGTCATTGACCGGCTTTTTCATCTTCTGAAATGTGGGTTTTCAAACTATCTCGCACCACGTCCATGATTCGCATCGCCAGCGCCTTGTCCTCAACACTCCGAGCGAGAACCAGGGCTCCCACCAACGTCGACATTATCACCAAGCCTTGTGCATCACCCCGTCCATCCGCTAACGCCGTTTCAATCTGCTTGAGCCGTGCGCCGAGCACTGCATCCGTCGTTGCACTGTGCTGGCCGCGTAGCCCCAGTTCAGAGGAAATGGTTGGCAACGGGCAGCCTTGATCCGGAGACGTCAGGTGCCACTCCGAGAGGTAGCTATCAATAAACGCTTCCATCGGGCACTCCTGGCTGAAAAGCATCTCGCAATGGGCGTCCAACTCTGCCGCAGCAGCCTGCAGCGCCTTTTCCACCAGTTCGTCCTTGGACTTGAAGTGTGCGTAGAACCCCCCATGCGTCAGGTTCAGTGCTTTCATCAATGGCTGTAAGCCGGTAGCGCCGATGCCGTCACGGCGAAAGCGTACGGAAGCTTCCTTGATGATGCGTTGGTGGGTTTGGGCTTTGTGGTCGGATGAATAACGCATAGGGCGGCCTCGGTTACAGGCTGGCATTTTAACCAACTTGAGCCTTTTTACACGCATGCACATTGGCATGAAACGTGATTACCTCTACACAAAGGATTGTTGAACAATCACGAGGCAGTCATGACTCTCAGCTTGTCGTTAGCCGACCAGATCGCCCTGGAGCTTCGCGCCGACATCATCGGCGGACGATTGTTGCCTGGGATGCCGTTGGTCGAAGTAGAACTGGTTAAGGCTTACAACGCCTCACGCAATACCATCCGCGAAGCGTTGCATCGCCTGGGACAGGAAGGGCTGACACGTTATGTGCGCAACAAAGGGGTAGTGGTCCGGCGTCTGGAACGAGAAGAAGTGCGTGATTTGTTTGCCGTCCGTCGCACGTTGGAACTGCAGGCTATCGCCCACAGCACTCCTCTGACAGAAGCCCAATCCGAAAGCATGCAAAACGCGATTGACGCCACCACCCTGGCCCGTGAGCGCGAAGACTGGCGTGCAGTTGCCACCCATAGCCTGGTGTTTCACCAGCAGATCGTGGGGTTGATGCGCAGCCCTTTGTTCGATGAGTTTTTTGCCCAGGTCATTGCTCAGCTGCGCTTGGTGTTTTGCGCCGCGCCTGATGAGCAGCGTTTTCAATCGCCATGGTTGGAGCGCGACCTTGAAATTTTCACCTTATTGGCCCGGCAGGATAAAGCGGCTGCAGAAGCGGCGATGAGCCTGTATCTGGATGATTCGGAACGCCTGTCCCTGGCCTTGTTTAACCGTCCCTGAACGAGGATCTGCACCATGTACAAAGACTATCCGGCCGCTTATCAGGTCAGCAAAGGTTCGGCATTGCAGGTCGACACGGTGTTTTACGAGCGCATTCGTGACCGAAAAGATCAGCGCAGGCTGATTGAGCAGTTTGAGGTGCCGATTCGCACGGGCCGTGCGTGGAAGGTGCCGGCGGGGCATGTGTTCCGTGTGACCACGCCGGTCGGCCCGCAGGTGGGAGACTTCAACGTGTGGAACGCCAACGACCCTCGCGAGCGCTTGTGGGCGGCACGTACACGGCAGTTGCAAGGTGCGCATGTCAGTACTCATGACCGGTTATGGTCGAACCTGCCATTTCTGAGGCCTTTGGTGACGATCACCGATGACAGCCTGGCGGGTTACGGCATAGACGAGCACGGCGGGCGTCTGCATGACTTGCTCGGCACGCGTTGCGATCCGTATGTGAACCGGATGCTGACCGGTGAGGACTTCCATCACCATTGCCATTCGAACCTCACCCGCGCGGTTTTGCCCCACGGGCTGACCGAGTTCGATGTGCATGACGTGCTGAATATTTTCCAGTGCACCGGTCTCAATCATGACGACATGTATTTCATGAAGGCTTGCCCGGCGCAGAAGGGCGATTACCTGGAGTTCTTTGCCGAGATTGATTTGCTGTGCGCGTTGTCGACGTGCCCCGGTGGGGATTTGTCTTTGCCGATGTGGGGACCGGAGGCGCAGGATCCGCTGACGGTGTGCCGTCCGCTGGGAGTCGAGATCTACAAGCTGGAGGATGAGTTGCTGAACGGCTGGAGCCAGCCTGAACGTGCTGCCTATAAGGGGCAGCACGGGTTGCATATTGCCAAGGCGGCTTGGGAGTAGCTCCTCAGAGGGGCTGCTTCGCAGCCCAACGGGAGCAAGCTCCCTCGCAACAGGTGTGAATCAGGTCAGCCACGTCAGCGATCCTGCGCGTCCTTGGCATCCGCCTGGGCGTTGCGTTCGGCCACACGCTTGCGTTGTTCGTCGGTGAGTTCGACTTTGTTGGCGCTGTCACGCAGCATCATCAAACCACCGACGATCGAACCGATCGCGACCACCATAATCAACCACGCATACCACGGCATAAGGCTCTCCTTGAGGCAGATTGCCGCGGGAGAACTTTCCCACGGGAATAACTGCTTTGAGTGACGGGCTTTCTTACTAGTTCAGTGTAGGCCCGTTCTGCCTCTCAGTAGATCAGAGCCCGGTCAACATCGCATCCGCCGGTGCATCGGCACGGTCTTGCGCAGTCATCTGGAAGTAAGCAAACCCCACCGCCATGAAGCCCAGGAAGATCAATCCAATCAGTGCGTTGAACCAGGCCATGGCCACCAGGCACACCACCGCCAGTACCAATGCAATGCCCGGCACGATGGGGTAACCCGGTGCGCGGAAGGTGCGTTCCAGCAACGGTTCGCTTTTACGCAGTTTGAACAGGCTGAGCATGCTCATGATGTACATCACAATGGCGCCAAACACCGCCATGGTGATCATTGCGGCGGTCAATGTCATGCCGCCCAGGTTGATCAAACCATCGCTGTAGATCGCCGCGATGCCGACCACGCCCCCGGCGATGATTGCCCGGTGCGGCGTCTGAAAACGCGACAGTTTGGCGAGGAAGGAGGGCAGGTAGCCGGCGCGGGCCAGGGCAAAGAACTGGCGCGAGTAGCCAAGGATAATGCCGTGGAAACTGGCTACCAGGCCAAACAGGCCGATCCACACCAGCATGTGCAGCCAGCCAGAACTGTCACCCACCACGGTCTTCATGGCTTGTGGCAAGGGATCGTTGATGTTGGATAGGGTGCGCCAGTCGCCCACGCCGCCCGCGAAGAACATCACGCCCATGGCCAGGATCACCAGGGTCAGGATGCCGCTGATGTAGGCCTTTGGAATGGTGCGCTTCGGGTCTTTCGCTTCTTCGGCGGCCATGGCCGCGCCTTCGATGGCGAGGAAGAACCAGATAGCGAAAGGAATCGCGGCAAACATGCCGGCAATCGCGGGCGCGCCAAAGGTGTCTGAGCCGGCCCAGCCGTTCAGGGCGAAGTTGCTGAAGCTGAACGCAGGTGCGACGACGCCCATGAACACCAGCAGCTCGGCGACGGCGAGCACGCACACCACCAATTCAAAGGTGGCGGCGAGTTTCACGCCGAGGATGTTCAGGCCCATGAACACGATGTAGGCCCCGACGGCTGCGTGTTTCGGGTCCAGTGCCGGAAACTGCACATTCAGATAGGCACCGATGGCCAGGGCGATTGCCGGTGGTGCGAAGACAAATTCGATCAAGGTTGCGAGCCCCGCGATCAGTCCGCCTTTTTCACCAAAAGCGCGACGGCTGTAGGCAAAAGGCCCTCCTGCGTGAGGAATCGCGGTGGTCAGTTCGGTGAAACTGAAGATAAAGCAGGTGTACATCGCGGCGACCATCAAGGAAGTCACCAGGAAACCCAGGGTCCCGGCTACGCCCCAGCCATAGCTCCAGCCGAAGTATTCGCCGGAAATCACCAGCCCGACGGCGATGCCCCATAAATGCAGGGTGCCCAAAGTGGGTTTGAGTTGTGTGTTCATTGTGTTGCTCTCCCTGAACCGTGTGGAATGATTCAAGGTGTTGCAGCGGCCATGCCAGGAGGGAAATCATTGTCGTAAAGCTGCGCAACTGTCGCCAAGGGAACGGTTCTGCGTTTGAATTCGCATCGTTCTGCACCAGATCAGGGCGAGTCCTACCGCAAGTGCGCATAAATCCCCCTGTAAACCCCGCATAAACCCACTCTTTACGCCGTCTTTACGCCCTGCCTGCTCCCTCGCTCTCGTTCCTTTACGCCACTCCTGCCGACAATTGCCCCACACGCGGCACTCGCCGCTAAACGGAGAGACTTCCATGAGCGTTCTGGACGGGGTGTCACTGCTATTGGCCGTGGCGCTGTTCATTTATCTGCTGGTTGCGCTGTTACGCGCGGATCGGAACTAGGAGCGGGCCATGCACAGTTATGACTATTGGCTGATCATTGCCTTCTTTGCGGTGGTGTTGGTGCCGGCCCCATTTCTGGGGCGGTTCTATTACAAAGTGATGGAAGGGCAGCGCACCTGGCTCACGCCGGTATTTGGCCCGGTAGAACGCGCGTGTTATCGCTTGTCGGGCGTGGACGAGCATCAAGAACAAAGCTGGCAGAAGTACATGCTGGCCTTGCTTGCGTTCAACGTCGCAGGCTTTGTGCTGTTGTTCGCGATCCTGTTGTTCCAGGACTATCTCCCACTGAACCCGCAGAAATTGCCAGGTCAGGAATGGACCTTGGCCTTCAACACGGCGGTCAGTTTCATGACCAACACCAACTGGCAGTCCTACAGCGGTGAGGCGTCCCTGAGTTATCTCAGCCAGATGGCGGGCCTGACCGTGCAGAACTTCGTCAGTGCGGCCACCGGTCTGGCAGTGCTGGTCGCTTTGTGTCGTGGGATCGGTCGCAAATCTACCAAGACCTTGGGTAACTTCTGGGTTGATATGACACGCGCCACCCTCTATGGCCTGCTGCCGTTGTGCCTGGTGCTGGCGTTGTTCCTGGTGTGGCAGGGCGTACCGCAAACCTTCGCTCACTATGTAGATGCCGTGACGATGCAAGGTGCGGATCAAGTGATCCCCCTGGGCCCGGCGGCCAGCCAGATTGCGATCAAGCAATTGGGCACCAACGGCGGTGGCTTCTTCGGCGTCAACTCGGCGCATCCGTTTGAAGACCCGACTGCCTGGGCCAATCTGTTCGAGCTGGCGGCAATCATCCTGATCCCGGTGGCGCTGGTGTTCACCTTCGGCCACTACGTGAAGGACCTGCGCCAAAGCCGCGCGATCCTTGGCTGCATGCTGGCACTGTTCCTGATCGGCGGCGCGACCTCGCTGTGGGCCGAATACCAGCCCAACCCGACCCTGAATAACCCGGCCGTGGAACAAACCGCGCCGCTGGAAGGCAAGGAAGCGCGCTTTGGCACCACCGGTACGGTGTTGTGGTCGGTGACCACGACGGCGGCGTCCAACGGTTCGGTCAACGGCATGCAGGACAGCCTCAACCCCCTTAGCGGCATGGTTGCGCTGGTCAACATGATGGTCGGCGAAGTGATCTTTGGCGGCGTCGGCGCCGGTATGTACGGCATGTTGCTCAACGTGTTGATCGCGGTGTTCCTCGCCGGCCTGATGATCGGCCGCACCCCGGAATACCTGGGCAAGAAGTTGCAGGCCAAGGAAGTGCAATTGCTGGTGGTGACCTTGCTGGTGATGCCGGTTGGCGTGTTGGTACTCGGTGCCATCGCCGCGAGCCTGCCTGGCCCGGCCGGTGCCATCAGCAACCCCGGCCCCCACGGTTTCAGCCAATTGCTCTATGCCTACACCTCGGCCAGTGCCAACAACGGCTCGGCGTTCGGTGGCTTCAGCGCCAACACGCCGTTCCACAACCTGATGCTGGGCCTTGGCATGTTGATCGGTCGCTTCGGCTACATCCTCCCGGTACTGGCCCTGGCCGGCAGCCTGGCGATGAAGAAGACCGCACCGATTGGCCAGAACAGCTTCCCGACCCACGGCCCGCTGTTCGTGACCCTGTTGACCGTGACCATTTTGCTGGTGGGCGGCCTGACTTTCCTGCCAACGCTGGCGTTAGGCCCCATTGCTGAACACTTGAGCATGGGCTTCTAGTAAAGGGATATGAAAATGAATATGCCTGCAAAAAATGCGGCTCCGGTGCAATCCCAGGAGCCTGCCAAAACCGCCATCTCCGCCCTGTGGCGCCCGGCGCTGGTCCAGGCGTTCGTCAAGCTGGATCCGCGTCAACTGCAACGCTCGCCGGTGATGCTGGTGGTCGAATTGACGGCCATCCTCACTACCGTGTTGTGCTTTGTGCCTGACACCGCCGTGCCCACCTATGTCGCGGTGCAAATCGCGGTGTGGCTGTGGTTCACCGTGCTGTTCGCCAACTTCGCCGAAGCCTTGGCCGAAGGGCGTGGCAAGGCGCGTGCCGACAGCCTCAAGGCCGGCAGCGAAGGCTTGAGCGCTCGTCGCAAGGAGGCCGATGGCAGCTTCAAGGTCGTGCCGGCCACCAGCCTGCGCAAAGGTGATGTGGTGCGCGTGGCCGCCGGGGAAATGATCCCCGGTGACGGCGAAGTCATCGAAGGGATCGCGGCGGTCAACGAAGCGGCGATCACCGGCGAATCCGCACCGGTGATCCGCGAGTCCGGTGGCGACCGTTCGGCCGTCACCGGCAACACTCGCCTGGTGTCGGACTGGCTGCTGATCCGCATCACCGCCAACCCCGGTGAGTCCACCCTCGACCGCATGATCGCGCTGGTCGAAGGCGCTAAACGCCAGAAAACCCCCAACGAAGTTGCGCTGGATATCCTGCTGATCGGCCTGACCCTGATCTTCCTGTTGGTGGTGGTGACCTTGCAACCGTTCGCCCACTTTGCCAATGGCAGCTTGCCCCTGGTGTTCCTGGTCGCACTGCTGGTGACGCTGATTCCTACAACCATTGGTGGCTTGCTGTCGGCCATCGGCATCGCCGGCATGGACCGCCTGGTGCGCCTCAATGTGATCGCCAAGTCCGGCCGTGCCGTGGAAGCGGCGGGTGACGTGCATGTGTTGCTGCTGGACAAGACCGGCACCATCACCTTTGGTAACCGTCGGTGTGCGGCGGTGGTCGCGGCGCCTGGCGTCAGCGGCAAGGAAGTCGCCGAAGGTGCGTTGTTTGCGTCCCTGGCGGATGACACGGCGGAAGGTAAATCCATCGTTGAATACCTGCGCGCCTTGCACCCGCAGGCCGAGCCCTCTGCGGATGAGCTGACCGCCGTGCCGTTCAGTGCGGAAACGCGGTTGTCCGGTGTTGACTACCAGGACCGTGTGTTCCGCAAAGGCGCGGTGGATTCGCTGCTCGCTTTTATCGGCCAGCAACGTCGTGACTTGCAACCGGCATTGTCGCGGGAAATCGACAAGATCGCCCAAAGCGGCGGTACGCCGTTGCTGGTGTGTGCCGATGGCAAGTTGCTTGGTGCGATCCACCTGAAGGACGTGGTCAAGCCCGGCATCCGTGAGCGTTTCGCCGAGCTGCGCAAACTGGGTATCCGCACCGTGATGGTCACTGGCGACAACCCGCTGACCGCTGCAGCGATTGCGGCCGAAGCGGGCGTGGACGACGTGCTGGCCGAAGCCACGCCAGAGAAAAAACTTGCGCGCATCCGTCATGAACAGAACGACGGCCGCTTGGTGGCAATGTGTGGCGACGGCGCCAACGACGCCCCGGCGCTGGCCCAGGCTGACGTCGGCATGGCCATGAATGATGGCACCCAGGCCGCCCGCGAAGCCGCCAACATGGTCGACCTCGACAGCGACCCGACCAAGCTGCTGGACGTGGTGCAGATCGGCAAGGAATTGCTGGTCACCCGTGGCGCACTGACCACCTTCTCCATTGCCAACGACGTGGCCAAGTACTTCGCGATCCTGCCGGCACTGTTCGCCTCGATCTACCCGCAACTGGGCGTGCTCAACGTGATGCACTTGCAGAGTCCGCAGAGCGCGATTCTCTCGGCCATCGTGTTCAACGCGTTGATCATCGTGGTGCTGATTCCGCTGGCGCTGCGCGGTGTGCGCGTGCAAGCGGCGAGTGCTGCGGCGTTGCTGCGGCGCAACCTGCTGATCTACGGGCTGGGCGGGATCCTGGTGCCGTTTGTGGGCATCAAGGCGATCGACATGCTGCTGACTGCGTTGCACCTGGTTTGACCCGAATCCTGTGGGTGCCAGATGGGCGCCCACAGGTTGCAATGACCGAATTGAGGAATCTGAAATGTCCAACATGATTCGCCCGGCCCTTAGCCTGCTGGTGCTCATGACCCTGATCACCGGCGTCGCTTACCCACTGGTGGTAACCGGCGTCGCCCAAGTCGCCTTCCCGGACCAGGCCAATGGCAGCCTGGTGCGTGACGACAGCGGCAAGGTGCGTGGCTCCAGCCTGATCGCCCAGGACTTTACCGGTGACAGCTGGTTCCACCCACGCCCATCGGCGGGCGCTTTCGCGACGGTTTCCAGCAGTGCCAGCAACCTTGGCCCTAGTAACCCGGCGCTGGCGACGCGCATCTTCGATGACGCAAACAAGCAACTGGTACCCAGCCAGGGGCCCGTACCTTTGGCATCGCTGACTACCTCTGGTAGCGGTCTTGATCCACACTTGCCACCGCAGGCGATTGCCTATCAACTGGCGCGAGTGGCGGCGGCGCGGAATGTACCGGTGTCGACCTTGCAGCGCTTGCTCGATGAGCACATCGAAAGCCCGCTGGTAGGGCCGCCGGTGGTGAATGTGCTGGCGCTGAACATGGCGCTGGAAAAGCTGTAACCCGATCAATACCTGAAGGACACTGCCCGCATGAGCGACTCCGGCCGCGCCGATGCCCTGTTAGCCGATCTGCCCCGGGACGGCCGTGGCCGGCTCAAAGTCTTCCTCGGCGCCGCACCGGGTGTGGGCAAGACCTACGCCATGCTCCAGGCCGCGCACACCCAGTTGCGCCAGGGTGTGCGGCTGATTGCCGGCGTGGTCGAGACCCACGGCCGCTCCGAGACCGAAGCCTTGCTCAGCGGCCTGCCGCAACAGCCTTTGTTGCGCAGCGAATACCGTGGCGTGATGCTCGAAGAAATGGACCTCGACGGCCTGCTCGCCGCCAAGCCCAAGCTGGTGTTGGTGGACGAGCTCGCCCATAGCAACGCCCCCGGCAGTCGCCATGAAAAGCGCTGGCAAGACATCCAGGAATTGCTCGCCGCTGGTATCAACGTGTTTACCACGGTCAACGTCCAGCATCTGGAAAGCCTCAACGACCAAGTGCGCGGAATCACTGGCGTGCAGGTACGTGAAACCCTGCCGGACTGGGTGCTGCAAGAGGCCGACGAACTGCTGCTGATCGACTTGCCGTCCCGCGAGTTGCTGGAGCGCCTGCGTGACGGCAAGGTCTATGTGCCCGAACAGGCGCGGGCGGCTATCGATGCGTTTTTCACCCAGACCAACCTCATGGCCTTGCGCGAGCTGGCGATGCAAACCGCCGCGGCTCACGTCGATGACGACTTGGCCCAGGGCTACCGCCAGCTCGGCCAGGCTGCGCCGGCGGTGCGTGGTCGCTTGTTGGTGGGCGTGGATGGCGATGCACAGGCCGAACGTCTGGTGCGCCATGCCAGTCGCGTTGCCCAACGCCGGCATTTGCCGTGGAGCCTGGTGCATATCGATAACGGCCGTGCGCGGGATGAGCAGTCGCGACTGCGCTTGCAGAATGCCCAGCAATTGGCCGAGCGACTGGGCGGTGAGGTGGTGTTGCTGCGGGCGGGGGAGGTGGCCAAGACACTGATCCAGCATGCTGCTGAACGTCGCGCCAGCCTGTTGCTGGTGGGGCAGTCGCGGATGCGATGGCGGCGTCGCTTGTTTGGCGGTGGCTTGGCTGCGCGGTTGTTGCGTAATGCGCGAGGCCTGGAAATCAACGTCCTCGACAGCGACGACATCCCTGTACCGCCGCGTTTGCCGGATGTGCGCGGGCTGGTGTGGTTCGACTATGCGTTGGCGGTGGTGGCGACGGTGGTGGCGGCTGCGGTGGCGTGGGCGGTGTCCAGCGTCTTGCCGCTGCCGAATATCTCGCTGGTGTTTCTCGCCGCCGTGCTGCTGGTGGCGGTGCGCAGCAGCCTGGGGCCATCCTTGGTGTGCGCGGCGTTGTCGTTCCTGACCTATGACTTTTTGTTTATCCCGCCGAATTTTTCCTTCGCCATCCAGCGCGAAGAAGATGTGCTGACCCTGTTGTTCTTCCTGTTGATGGCGGCGTTGACCGGCAACCTGGCCGCACGTCAACGCCGGCAGCTGCAAGCGTTGCGCGATACCCAGGAAGAAACCAGCGAACTGCTCGACCTGTCGCGCAAACTCACCGCTGCCACCGATCGCCAAGCGGTGGTCAGCGCCGCTGCACATCATTTGCAGGGCTGGAGCGACCTGGACCTGTGCCTGGTCAATCGCGATGGGCAGGGCGGTTGGACCATCGAGACGGGCGGCCCGCTGACCCTCACCGAAGCCGAGCGCGCTGCGGCCGACTGGGCCTGGCAGCATGACCAGCCGGCGGGCATGGGCACCGGCACCTTGCCGTTCGGGCGTTGGTGGTGGTGGCCGTTGTCAGGGGAGGAGGGCCCGCTGGGTCTGCTCGGCGTCAGTCCCAAGCCCGGCCTGGAGTTGAGCGGCCAACGCCGGCGTTTGCTCACAGCCCTTAGCCAACCCTTGGCCCAGGCGTTGGCACGGGCGCAACTGGCCCAGGAGCTGGAGTCCGCTCGATTGCACGGCGAAACCGAGCAGTTGCGCAGTGCCTTGCTGGCCTCGGTGTCCCACGATTTGCGCACGCCGCTGACGTCCATGCGCGGCAGTATCGACAGCCTGTTGGCGCTCGGTGAAGCCATCCCGCTGGAGGATCGTCGCGAGTTGCTGGAAGGCACCCGCGATGAAGCTGAGCGCCTGGACCGCTATATCCAGAACCTGCTCGACATGACACGCCTCGGCCATGGCGCGTTGAAACTGGCGCGGGATTGGGTGTCACCGGGCGATATCGTCGGCAGCGCTCTTGGCCGTCTGCGTGCGGTGCTCGCGCCGTTGCAGGTGAGCACCGATGTGCCGCCCGAGTTGCCCTTGTTGTATGTGCATGCCGCGTTGATCGAGCAAGCGTTGGTCAATGTGCTGGAAAACGCCGCGCGTTTTTCACCGCCGCAAGGTCGTTTGCAGCTGAGCGCCGGCGTTGCGGACAACCAGCTGTTCTTCGCCGTGGCCGATGAGGGGCCGGGTATTCCGGAAGACGAGCGCGCCAAGATTTTCGACATGTTCTACACCGCCGCCCGAGGCGATCGCGGCGGACAGGGCACGGGCCTGGGTCTGGCGATATGCCAGGGGATGGTCGGCGCCCATGGGGGGCATATCAGCGTGGCCGACGGTATCGACGGGCGGGGCACCTGCATCACCTTGTTCCTGCCGTTGCCGACACAGCCTGGCCTGGAGCGCGAGGCATGAGCTACCCTGTTTTCTTCACGGATTTTGATGGAACACCATGAGCCAGACCGCGACCATTTTGGTCATTGATGACGAACCGCAGATCCGCAAATTCCTGCGCATCAGCCTGGCCTCCCAGGGTTACAAAGTGATCGAGGCCGGCACTGGCAACGAAGGCCTGGCCCAGGCGGCGTTGAGTAAGCCGGATTTGCTGGTACTCGACCTTGGCCTACCGGACATGGACGGCCAGCAGGTGCTGCGTGAGTTTCGTGAGTGGTCGACGGTGCCGGTTCTGGTGTTGTCGGTGCGGGCCAGCGAAGGGCAGAAAGTTGAAGCCCTTGATGGGGGCGCCAATGATTATGTGACCAAACCCTTCGGCATCCAGGAATTTCTCGCTCGGGTGCGCGCGTTGTTGCGCCAGGCGCCGGCGGGCGAAGCCCAGGAAGCGGCGTTGCGTTTTGGCCCGTTGACCGTGGATCTGGCCTATCGCCGGGTGCTCTTGGACGGTGCTGAAGTGGCGCTGACCCGCAAGGAATACGCGGTGCTGGCGCAACTGGCGCGGCATCCGGGGCGGGTGATTACCCAGCAGCAATTGCTCAAGGATATCTGGGGGCCGACTCATACCGAGGACAGCCACTATCTGCGGATCGTCGTGGGTCATTTGCGGCAGAAACTGGCGGATGATCCGACCCAGCCACGGTTTATCGTGACTGAGGCGGGGGTGGGGTATCGGTTACTGAGTACTTGACCGCTGTCAGCTCTGCTCACTTTCATACCGGTCCAACGTATCACTGGCGATTTCCCGCCCAAGCGCGATCAGCTCCGGCGCCTTGTAGAACTCGAAAAACCGACAGACCCGCTTCGGCACGTTGATCAGCACGTCGGGCGGGTAGCCGGCAATCTTGTACTGCGCCAGCGAGGTCTGCATCACCTCGAAGCTCTGGTTGATCAGATCCAGCAGTGACGCCGGGCCGACGTTATCGATGATGAACGAGCCGGTCGCGGATTTCGGTGCCCCCGGCTTTTCTGGTGCGGCAGCAGGCTGCTGGGATTCCGGCTCGGCCGACTCCAGCCACGGGTTGATCTCCGCTGCCTGGGCCTCCAGGGCTTCCTGCTCCAACTTCATTAATTGTTCAGCTTGTTTGCGGCGAAACGGCAGGTGCGAGCCGAGTGACTTGGCCAGGTTGTTGAAGCGGCTCTTGAACGCGGGCGGGCGCTGGATCACCGGCAACTGGTAGTGCTTCTGGTTGGTGGCGTTGAGGTTGACCGCGATGATCAAGTCGCAATGGCTCGACACCACCGGCACGATGGGCAGCGGGTTGAGCAGGCCGCCGTCGACCAGCATGCGGTTGCCTTGCATCACCGGGGTGAACAGGCTGGGAATCGCCGCCGAGGCGCGCATGGCCTGGTGCAGGCAGCCTTCCTGGAACCAGATTTCCTGCTGGTTGGTCAGGTCGGTGGCGACGGCGGTGTAGGGGATGCGCAGCTCTTCGATATTGATCTCGCCGACGATCTTGCGGATCTGGCCGAAGACTTTCTCACCGCGAATCGCCCCCAGGCGAAAACTCACGTCTACCAGGCGCAATACGTCGAGGTAATCGAGGCTTTCGATCCAGTTGCGGTAGTCATCCAGCTTGCCGGCGGCGTAGATCCCGCCCACCACGGCCCCCATGGAGCACCCGGCGATACAGGCGATGTCATAACCGCGCCGTTCAATCTCTTCGATCACTCCGATGTGCGCATAACCCCGGGCCCCGCCGGAGCCCAGCACCAAGGCAACCCGTTTTTTCATGGTCCATGTCCTCCCCAAGGCAGGGTCCCACAATGCACCCATTGAGGGGGCGGCTTCAATCTTCGCGGGCGGCCTGCGATATTTTTCCAGAATAGCCCCGGTGCTCGGGTATGCTCTGGTCTGTAGGTACTATCGATTTCAGGCTAAGGACAGGCACTTTTCCATGTAGGCAACGTCTACAACGTACGACTGTTTTTTCTTTTTGAGGTGTCATCAATGAAAGCCTGGATGTGTGTACCTGTGATCATGCTGGCCTTGGCCGGTTGTGCCGGGAAGACCGCGTACCGCGACAGCTGCGGCAGCCAATTGGACGCTGCCTGGAAAGAGCTGGATCTGGCCAAGGCTGAAGGCTTTGCTGGCACCGTGAGCTACTCTAAAGCGTTGTCCCTGCTGACGGGCGCCAAGACCCAGCAACAATTTGAAGCGTTTGAAGGCTGCTCCAACAAGGCCGAGAAAGCGCGGTTCTATATTCGTGAGTCTCGCGCCGGGCGTTGACCTGCAGCAGCGAGTAGGATTTCTCATCAAACAGTGAGAGCAGGATGTCAGCTTTGGTCGATCAGTTAGTCGCTCAGGTCATTGGCCTGGAAGTAGGGTTACTGAGCTGCCAGGCTCGCCTCGCCGCCGTCACCGACGATGAAGCCCTGCATGACCTGCGCACCACCGTGCGCCGTCTGCGCAGCTTGTTGCGCCCCTTGCGCGGATTGCCGGGGGTGGAACAGCTTGAATTGGCCGCCAGTACTGTCGGCCAACTGACGACGCCGCTACGCGACGGTGAGGTGCTGGCGGCGTATTTGCATCAGCATGGTTATCACGAAGCCGCCAGCCGGCGTCTGCGTCTGCAACCTGAGGCCTATCGCCAGGTGGCGCAAAGCCCGGAGCTTGCGCATTTGCTGCTGATCCTCGATGCGTTTCCCCGTTTCATCCGCGCGTCGGAGCATCAGAAATTGCTCAAAGGCCTGCGCCCACGCATTGAAAAACGTCTAGCCAAACAATGGCAGAAACTCGATGAAGCCTTGAAAGACCCTGATCATGACCGACACCGCCTGCGGTTGTTGATCAAGCGAGTGCGCTATGCCGCCGAAGCCTATCCCGAGTTGGACAAGCTGCCTGCCAACGCGATGTCGCGCTTGAAAAAAGCCCAAGGCGCGTTAGGCGATTGGCACGATTGCTGGCAATGGCTGGCCCAGGCCGAGCATCAGGCGGATCTGCAACCTTGTGTTGCGATATGGCATCGCACCATGGCCAAGGCTGAAGGGCAGGCGGACCGCGTGCTGGACAAACTCAGCGCTGATTGTTTCTGAACCGGTCCGGCTTTTGGCCGGAATAGGCGCTGTACCTGGCGGGTCCGATGGTTAAGATCCTTCATCTGTTTCTTTTGATGTGAGACCGCCATGCGCTTTAGTGATTTGCTCGACGCCGCCCGCAGCAACCCGCTGGATGTCACCATCCCCGCCGAATGGGCCCAGGGCCGCGCAACCTTTGGTGGCCTGGTGGCTGCCTTGCAATACGAAGCCCTGCGCGCTCAAGTGCCGGCCGATCGACCGCTACGGTCGCTGGCCATCACCTTCGTCGGCCCTGTAGCGCCGGACGTTCCTGCCAGTTATCAAGTCGAAGTGTTGCGCGAAGGCAAGGCCGTCAGCCAATTGCTTGGGCGTGTGATGCAGAACGGTGAAGTGGCGACCCTGGTACAGGCCAGTTTCGGTGCATCCCGTGAGTCGGAAATCGCGGTTGAAAGCGAAGCGCCGCCGGTTTTCAAACATTGGGATGAATGCCAGGAACTGCCCTATATCAAGGGCGTGACCCCCGAATTCATGCGCCACTTGGCGATGCGCTGGAGTGTCGGCGGCTTACCCTTTACCGGCAACAAATCCCGTGACATGGGCGGTTGGGTTCGCTTACGCGGAGATGTCAAAGAAGAGCCGCTGACTGAAGCGCATATCCTTGCCTTGGTCGACGCCTGGCCTCCGGCCTTGCTGCCGCACCTGAACAAACCAGCACCTGGAAGCACCCTGACCTGGACCATCGAATTCATCCAGCCTTTGCAGGATCTGACGACCCTCGACTGGTGCCAGTACTACGTCAATATCGAACACGCCCGCGACGGCTACGGCCATGCCGCGGCCGCGCTCTGGAGCCCGACCGGCGAGCTGATCGCCATCAGCCGCCAGACCGTAGTGGTCTTCGCCTGACCTCAATGCCGGTGGCGCTGCCGCCAGGCACGCCACCAGCCGCCGCTTAATACAAAACGCGGAAAGGTCACGAACTGCTCGACCACCAGCCGCTGCACCGCATCTTTACGGTCACTGAACGGCTCGCTGGCCTCGGCTTCCAGGCTATGGCCATGACGCTGCAACGCCAAGCTGGCCAGGATCCCGACCACACCCACGGCAAAACTGGCCAGGCTCAAGCTGAAAACCCCGGACACGATCAACAGAAACCCGATGATGAACAGCGGTACGGCAATCAGGTGCAACGCCAAGTTGGTCGGGTGTTGATGGTTCTGCGGGTAGTTACGCCATTGCCAGGCGGGGAGATTGGGGTGACGTTTGCCCATGATGGTGAATCCTCTGTCCGTTGAAATAGCATGGAGAGAGTTTAGGTGGGGTTGGATGGTGGGGCGAATTGGGGCTGGCTATGGGGGTCATAGCCAGCAAGCTCCTGCCATGTAAACAACTGCTCGATTTTAAGCTTTTCAGTGAAAGCTGGCGTCGATTCTTTCGACCGTTAATTTAACAAAACTCCCGTTCAGTTCTGGATGGTCATAATGTATGCCTTCGTCGCTCAGCGATATGAAGGTGAGAAATCTCTCGTCACAGAGTTCGCCGTACAGGATGTAGGAATAGCCAGGATCTATCTTTTCGGCCGACACGTCACTCGGCTCTACACGCTCAATTACGTAGTCGTCAGCAATGCTCATGGTCAGCTCCACATCATAGAATTTCCCAACTTCTATTTGATAGGGGCAGTAACTTATAAAGCAATTTATGACCGTCCCCTCTATGAGCAGAGTAACGTCTTCTTCTATCTGATCATTGAGTGCTAAAACGCGCACTTTCTTATGGTTATTTGCTATAAGGCCTGATGGTTTTGTCAGAGGGGTCGCCATTTATCGTCCTCCAGAAGTCTTTTCCGCTTTTGGTATGCAGAGTGGTTATATGGCCATTTGTATTCGATCCTGCAAACGCAAATTTGGCCTGCCCTGTCCTATTTGTTCCCATAAGTAAAACATAGCCGGTCGTTGGTGTGTCCCTGTACAAATATTGCACAGGCGTACCATTGCTTACGACATGACGTGCAGCGAGTAAATATTCGTGGCTATTTCCTACTCGAAATTCAGCCCCGTGCTTTTCGTAATGCTCGTTGAGTTTTTGCTCGTTGGCAAACTCTGTCGGACGCGTTAATACAGAAGGGGGACTGGGTTCACCTCTCGTTGCGGAGATGTTGTCTGATGGCTCTTCTATTCGAGCTTGCGATTTGCATGTGCCTCCTTCTGGGCAATTACTTAAACCCAAAGGGTCAATCCAACCCGTCGGGTTGGTCACGTACTGGTACGCGTTGATCCCACCCGCCAGCTTCACCGGGTCCGGCGTCAGGTAGCGACCAATATCCGGATTGTAGTAGCGATGACGGTTGTAGTGCAGTCCGCTTTCTGGGTCGAAGTACTGACCCTGGAAACGCAGCGGATTGTCGATCTTCGCGGTGTCTAGACGGGTTGTTTCGCCATAAGCACGATAATGCGCGGACCAGACGATTTCGCCATCGGAGGCGGTGAGTTCCTGTGGGGTGCCGAGGTGGTCTAATTGGTAATGGTAGGGCTTGATTTCTTTTGGGCCGAAGCCTTCCAGCATCGCCAACGGCCGGAAGCTATCGGGTTCGTAGAGGTAGCTGCGGTGGCGCTCCGCGTGGTGTTCGCCGATGAGCTTCTCGCCTTGCCAGAAGAGCTCGGTGGTCATGCCATCCACGGTTTTGCTGATGCGACGGCCGAACGGGTCGTAGCGATAGCTGGCGGTCTGGCCGTTGGGTTTTTTAATGCCGATCAGGCGGTGCTGGCAGTCGTAGCGGTATTCGGTGACGAGTTGATGGCCTTTGCTGCGTCGTTCGCGGATGAGGTTGCCGAAGGCGTCGTAGTCGTAGTGGTGGTCGCCTTGGATCATCAGGCGATTGCCCGCCACGATGTCCGGACCGGGGCGGTCTTGCATGAGAACGTTGCCAGCCGGGTCGTGGCCGAAGCGTTCCTGCACGTCTTGGGAGTGGTCGGCGCGGGTCAGGCGGCCGAGTGGGTCGTAGTGGTAGTGGTGTTCACCTTTGCGGGTGTCGAGCAGGCGGGTGAGGTTGCCGGATATGTCGTAGTGGTACTGGCGCCGATAAATAGCCCCTTCGATATCGCACAGTCCGTGGCTGAACAGGCGTCCCTGGGCGTCGTACTGATAACTGCTGAGTAACTTTCCTTGGCCTCTTTGGTGTTCTCGACCTGCGTCGAATAGATGAGCGGTGAGCGGTTGACCATTTACCTCGATCTTCTCGAGTTGGCCGCCTTTGGTGTGGTTGAACGCAACCCGGTTGTTGTCCGGCAGGCGTAGGTTTTGCAGTTGGCCGCAGGCGTTGTAGCCATAGCGCAGGGTGCCCCAGCCTTGGTGTTCGGCAGTGAGGCGGTTTTGGCTGTCGTACTCGTAGGCCAGGGCCCAGTAGCCGTCCTCGACGCTGAGGAGATTGCCCTGACGGTCGTAGGTGTAATCGATCAGGTTGCCGTCGGGCAGAGTTTTTCTTACGAGTCGCCCGGAATAGTCGCGCTCGTAGCGGGTAACCATTTGACTGCCGTCGTCACCGTGTTCGGTTTTCTCACTCAGGTTGCCGTTGAGGTCATATACGTAAGCCGTGCGCTGCCCATCAAACTCGGTTTCCTGTTGAATCAATCCATTGGCGTGATACTGGAGCCGGTAGGTTTCACCCACCTCGTTTTCGATCTCGGTGAGCAACAACCTGACGTTGTCGTAACGGTATTTAACCTGGCTGCCATCAGCATTGATGCGACGACTGATCAGGTGCAGGCTGTCGGCGTATTCGTAGCGGGTGACGTGGCCGAGTTCATCCCGTTCGGAGGTGATTTTTCCGTAAGCGTTGTAGGTATATTTACGCGTATCACCGCTCGGCAAGACGATTTGGACTAATCGCCCTACGTGGTTCCACTCAAATTGCGTGAGCGCGCCGTGCTCATCTTCCTGGCTGATTTTTCGTCCGCAATCGTCATAGCGATAACGCTTGATTCCGCCATTCGGCAGCTGCTCTTCAAGCAACTGCCCGCGCTCATTCCAGACCAGCCGATGACAGCTGTGATCCGGCAGCCAAACCTGCGTCAGTTGCCCGTATTTGTTGTAGCTGTACTCAGTCGAATTACCGTCAGGACCGGTCCTACGCGTAACGTCACCCTGATCATTACGCTCATACTTCCAAACCGCCTGACCCCGCCTTACAACCCGTACGAACCCATTGTCATGCTCGTAGGACGTTGGTTCATCGTCCCCCGGAAACAGCGCCACCAAACGTCCAGCTTCGTCGTACTGATAGGCCGTGATCGCCCCTAACGGATCTTGCTCAACCGTCAGCCGACCTTTCTCATTGTAGGATTTGAAGTGCTCAGCGCCGTCAGGATCCACTCGCTGCACCAGCCGCGCCCGCTGGTCATGCACATAGACTTCCTGACTGCCATCGGCGTTAAACACCGTGACCTGGCCGTTATCGTCCCAGGCATAGCGCGTGTCCATCTGCGAGAAACTGGCCCAATGCCGGACACATCGCGCCGCCTTACCAGACCTTTCCCACTCCCAGAAAAAACTCGCGCCACCCGCCAAACCACGCTCAAGAATGACGTGCTGCTCGTCGTATCGATAAACCTCGCTTTCGCCTACGGCGTTGGTCGCAGAAACCAGTCGTCCAAAATTGTCATAGGCGTAGGAAACAACGTTCTGCTCTGTCACCCAAACAAACGGACCGTCATCCACCGCCCGCTCAATCTGGTAATCCACCGCCACAATGCGGCCCGACGCATAGCGCAAGAACAGCGAGCGCCCGACGCCGTTGTCCAGCCGCTCAATCTGTCCCAGGTAATTACGGGAAATGCGCAACCGGTTGTCATACGCATCGCTGATCGCCGTCAGCACACCGTCGCGGAAGTGGTAGAAGCGCGCCCCTTGAGACAGGACTAACTCATCAGGCAACGACCCCAAGTAGATCGCGGCTTCCGCCAGGCTGTTGGTAATCGCCGGCCGAGAAACCGTGGGCAAGGGCAGGGTCGTCGACCGATTCTCATGATCGGTCCACACCAGCGAATCCCCGGAAACACTCAGCCGATGCGCCAGCGAGTGACTCCAGCCAAACCCCAGCCCGCAATCCACTTCCACCGCACTGGTGCGATACAACCGCGTCCACTCAAACGGCAAGATCCCGTCCAGCGTGCCATCGGTGAGCGTCAGCAGCTCCTCGCCCGTGACCATCGACACAGGGCAACCGTTGGTGGCGGTCTTGTCCGAAGGCGCAGCCGCATCCCCAGCCGGGTTTCGAGCAGAAGCAGGCACATCGTCGACAGCCTCCTGGCGCACCAACACCGTCCGCTGCCCAACCTTGTCCCGCACCACCGGCACCGGGTTGGCAACCACCTGATCCCCAGCCTTCAACGGCACATCCGGAATCGTCCGAATCGGCGTCGCCGAGCTACCTAGCAACATGGGCTTGGCCGCGTCGACATGCGCGTCCAACCGAGGCCCGGCCAACTGATCGGCCAACATCTCAAGCCACTTACGCACCCGCCCCGACTTGATATGCCCCAACACCTGCATACCCAGCCGAACCTGTACCCCCATGCCCCGGGTCGCCCAGATCAAAAACAGATTGATCAGCACCTCGCCGGTAATCTCGCCCACCAGTTCATACATGTCCGGCGGCGGTAGCATGCGTATCCAGGCGACCATCGCCGACAGATAGATGAACAACAGCGGCTCATCGCTCAGCACCAGCAGGCCATGGGCGATGGCGTCCTTGCCCAGTTTCAGCAGCTCGTCCAGCTCGACCTGGGTGATGTACTTCAGTAACTTCTCGCTATTGGCCTCAAGGTCCGCCAACAGGTCGTACAGCTGTGTGAAATTGTCCCAGAGGTTGTAGAGCGCCTTGCCAATCCCACTCGCGAACGCCACGCCTTGCATCGCACTGCGCTCGAACGGCGTGGCGTTGGCGAAGTCCTTCCATCGCGGCTTGAAGGTCTTCGTCCATTCGTCACTCAGGCGTTCTTCCAGCCCGACGATCACCGACTGATAAGACGCATACAGCGCCTTGACGTGTGCCTTGGAAACGTTGGGATAAAAAGTGATCTGGTAACGCTGGTCGCGGATGCAATCGTTGACTTCAAGAATGCCGCTGGCATCGATGGTTCGACGGATAGGGTCACCGAATGGCGTGCCGTCCGATCCAATGGCTTGCAACATCACCGGCGTATTGCCGATGGGCACAAACTGCGTGCTTTCAAACATATGCACCAGGGTCAACGAGCCCTGGGCCTTGCAAACGGCCAGCGTGCGATGGGGTTCTTTGGAAGACGTGGGAGCGACGAGGGACACGTCTTTGCCGACCTTGAATACCTGCTCGACCTCCAGCGCCGAGCCGCTCCAGAAGCTTTCGGCCCATTCGTCAAATGAGTTCAGGCACGTGCGAAAGTCCCGAAAGACGCTTTCCACGTCCGGCTTTTCGGCATCCATGGGGGAGAGGACGAACTGCGCAATAACCGGAATCATGAAACGGCCCCATTGAGTGGGGCACAGGAAAGGTGCATCGGCGGTCCCTCGCGCTGATTGGTCAGGCGAGAGACTTTGGCGAGGTTGGTAGGGAAAAGAAGTCGGCGTTATTCGCTGGGAGGGCTAGGACGTTTCGCCAAAACCTCGGGCAAACCGAGGCTTTGTTGTAGGCGGTTGATTACAGGGTGAACAGTCCTACAGCTTCAACTGCCCAATCGCTTTGCTCAACTCCCCGGCCAGGGTGGCCAGTTCATTGCTGGTGGTCGCCGAGTCCACGGTCTGCTGCACGGTGTTCTCGGTCACGTCGCGAATGCTGACGACGGCGCGGTTCATTTCTTCGGCCACCTGGCTTTGCTGTTCGGCGGCGACGGCGATCTGGGTGTTGCTTTCACGCATCTGCGCCACGGCGCCGGTGATTTCGGCGAGGGCAGCGCCGGCTTCCTGGGCTTGTTGCACGCAGTCGTCGGCCTTGAACGAGCTTTCCTGCATGAAGTCCACCGCGTCGCGGGTGCCGGCTTGCAGGGCCGAGACCATGCGGGTGATTTCGTCAGTGGAGCTTTGCACGCGCTTGGCCAGGTTGCGCACTTCGTCGGCGACCACGGCAAAGCCACGGCCCATTTCCCCGGCGCGGGCGGCTTCGATGGCGGCGTTGAGGGCGAGCAGGTTGGTCTGCTCGGCGATGCTGTGGATCACGCTGACTACACCGTTGATTTTCTGGCTGTCCTCGGCGAGCTTTTGGATCATTTCGGCGGTTTGTTGCACGCCGGTGGACAGGCCGGCAATCGAGCGCTGTACGCGGCTGACCACTTCCTTGCCGCTGCCGGCGAGGGTATCGGCAGTCTGGGACAGATCCCTCGTGGCGCCTGCGTGCTGGGCGATGTGATAGACGGTGGCGGTCATCTCGTTGATGGCGGTGGCGGCCTGGTCGGTTTCGCTCTGCTGGCCGAGCATGCCATGCTGCACCTCGTTCATGCTGCTGGCCAGCCGTGCGGCGCCCTCGTCCAGTTGCCGTGCGGTGCGTGCCACGGTGTTGACCACGCGCTGGTAACCGGCCTGCATCGCGTTGAACGCGCTGGCCATTTGGCCGACTTCGTCTTTGCACGCCAAGGGCACGCGGGCCGACAGGTCGCCGGTTTTCTCTACGTGCAGCATCACGTCTTTGAGCGTGTTGAGTTGACTGAGCAGGAAGCGGATCAGCAATTGCGAGGCACCGAGCATTGCCAGCATCAGGATCATGACCGCCACCGCATAGTTGGCGAAGCGCTCTTCGAACACCTGGCTCAGGCTGGGCGTGTAGGCAAGGACGGCAACATATTGACCGTCAGGGCGGGCGACGACTTCGGCGCCCATCAGCGGGTTCTCGCCGAACACAGGCATGTGGTTGAACTCGACCCAACCCGTGGCGCTGCCCAGGGCTGACAGATCCTGGTCGGCCAGGTGTGGGACTTGGCCGCGCTTGAACGTCAGCCAGTGCTCGCCTTTAGGCAGTGATTCCCCAGCCGGCCAGGCGCCAAGCAGCCGCGCTTGTGCCTGCGCCGAGGCGAGGGACGCCGTGCTGCGCGCCTGCTGTTCAAGCTGTACGGCATACAGCACCAGCAGCAGGGTGGTGATGAAGGCGACCGCGTTGACGGCCCAGAATTTGTACTTCAGCGAGATATTGCTAAGCCAGGCACCCATGGAAGGTTTTCTCTGATAGCGGAAACAGCATTGGCAAGGTGCCATTATTGTGCCGCTATCCAGGGAAACGGTTTTGACATGGGTCAATGCGCCGCATCAATCCACTTCGGGCAGTCCAAAAAAGCGACGGGCGCATGCAGTGCTGTGTCGAGCCAGGTCTTCCAGGCTTTCGTTGCGGTGCAGGGCGACTTCGCGCAGGACTTCCGGCAGATACGCCGGTTCATTCCGGCCATTTTTCGGCTTTGGCCGTAGGGTGCGCGGCAGCAGATAAGGGGCGTCGCTTTCCAGCATCAGACGTTCACTGGGAATTTCCCTGACCAGCGGGTGCAGGTGTGTCCCACGGCGCTCGTCGCAGATCCAGCCGGTGATGCCAATGTGCAAGTCGAGGTCGAGGTAGCTGAACAACGCTTGCTGTTCGCCCGTAAAGCAATGCACCACGGCGGCGGTAAGGTGGTCGCGATAGTCCTTTAGGATCTCCAGCAGGCGCTGGTTGGCGTCACGTTCGTGGAGGAATACCGGCAGTTTCAGTTCGACGGCCAGGGCCAGGTGTTCTTCGAGGACTTTTTCCTGCTGCGGGCGCGGGGAAAAATCCCGGTTGAAATCCAGCCCGCATTCACCCACCGCACGTACGCGGCTCTCGCTGAGCAAAGCGTGCAGACGATGGGCGCTGTCGCTGTTCCAGTCGCTGGCGGAGTGGGGGTGGATGCCGGCGGTGCTGAACAGGCGCTGGCCGCTTTCATCTAGTTTTTCGCACAATTGCAGGGCTAGTTCGCTGCCCTCGATGCTGGTGCCGGTGAGCACTAATTGCTGTACGCCAGCGGCATAGGCGCGGTCGAGCACCGCCTGGTGCTTCTCGTCGAAACTGGGGTTGGTCAGGTTGACGCCGATATCAATGAGTTGCATGGTGCTATCTCCGCCTGCGGCCGGAAAGCATATCAGAGCTGTAGATTTATAAGAAAAACGAAGAACTACAACGAGTTATAGCTGTCTTTGAACGTCGCAAGTGACATCGTGGTTGGCCCGTCGCCCGCCATCATGCCGCCGTTGCGTACCTTGCCAGCGCATAAAGCGCTCTGTTTCTGACCCCCAGCGCCTCGTTTTTCGCGAGGGCGTTGGCCAGTATTCTTTTCCGGAGAGCGGATGATCCGACCCTCGGCGTTGCTTATGTTGTGCCTGACGTTGCTGCTGCCCATGGCGGCGGTCGCGCGTCTGGACGGGCCGCTGGAAGTGACCAAGCCCGGCAAGGTACGCGACCTGGCGGAGATTCGCTCCAGTCGCACCCTGCGTGTATTGGTCAACCAGAGCCGAAACAGTTCCGGCGAGGTCCAGGGCCAGGCCATCGGTGTCGAATACCATCGCCTGCGCGCCTTCGAGCAATATCTTAATGGTCATGCCCGCGATGGCCAGGAAATCAACTTCAAGATCATTCCCAAGGCCAAGGACCAGTTGCTCGGCGCGTTGGCCCGTGGCGAAGGCGACCTGGTCGCTCCGGGTGAGTTGCTGGATGTAAAGGCTGCACACAAGATCAGCACCAGCGACCCGATTGTCAGCGATGTACCGATGTGGTTGGTGGGGGTGAAGGGCGAGCGGCGGTTCACCAAATTGGAGCAACTGTCTGGCCGCACACTGGCGTTGACCACCGGCAGTGCGGCGGCGGATGCCATCAGTCAGGTCAATCAGAAGCTGGCGCTGTACAAGCAACCGCCGGTGAAAGTGGAGTGGGTGGACCCGACCCTGGCCGTGGAGGATGTGCTGGAGATGGTTCAGGCCGGCATTTTTCACCTGACCATTGTTGAAAAACCGATTGCCGAACGCTGGTCAAAGATCTTGCCCAAGTTGCGCTTCGATAAGCAGGTGGCGATCAGTGAGCCGGGCGACGAATATTGGTTCGTGCGCCAGGATGCTTCGATGCTGCGGGCCAGCATTGATCGATTCCTCAAGACTTACCGGACCCCTTCCGACCAGGATGTGGCGTTCCAGCGTATCTACCGTCGTCTCTATCAAGTGCGCAATCCACTGGCTCGCGTTGACCGTCAACGCCTGGAAAAACTGCGCCCGGTGTTACAAAAGCATGCCCGCGAGCAGGGCATGGATTGGCTGAACCTGGCGGCACTGGCCTTCAAGGAGTCCGCTCTGGACCCTGGCGCGCGCAACAGCGGCGGTCCCACCGGCTTGATGCAAATCACCCCTTCGGCAGCGCAGCGGGTAGGGGTCAATAACATTGAGAGTCTCGACAGTAATGTGCAAGCGGGCGCGCGCTACCTGGCGATGATCCGTCGCAAGTTCTTCGCCAGCCCCAAGCTCAACGAGCGCGAGCGCATGGCCTTTGTATTGGCGGCCTACAATATGGGGCCGGAGCGGGTGCAGGGCATGCGCACTGAAGCCAAGCGCCGGGGGCTTAACCCCAATCAGTGGTTCTTCCAGGTTGAACGCATTGCCATGGAGCAGGTAGGGATGGGCGGCGTCAGCTATGTTAATAGCGTCAACAAGTACTATTTGGCGTTTGACCGGGAGCGGGAGTCCCTGGAGCCGCCGGCGCCGAAAATCGCCTCACGGAAGTAATCGATTTTATCGATATTAATCAGGCATTTTTTCGGCTTTTATCATTGTTTAAACTGATTAATATAGCGGCCAACCAACCCCTATTTAGAAAAGGATTATCACCATGAGCCCACTGATCAAAAGCATCCTGTCCACCCGCGCCGGTTACGGCCTGACCATTTTGCGCATTGTTGTCGGCATCATCTTTGCCGCTCACGGTTCGCAGAAACTCTTTGGCTGGTTTGGCGGCTACGGCCTGGCGGGCACTGCCCAGTGGATGGAAAGCATCGGCCTGGCGCCGGGTACCCTGATGGCGCTGTTGTCGGGCGGCACCGAGTTCTTCGCGGGTTTGGCCTTGATCATCGGCCTGCTGGTTCGTCCTGCGGCACTGGGCCTGACCATCCTGTCGCTGGTGGCGATCTTCTCGGTGCATATCCATAACGGTCTGTTCATGGCCAACAACGGTTATGAGTTCGCACTGGCCTTGCTCGGCGGTTCCCTGGCGGTGCTGCTGGAAGGTGCTGGCAAGCTGTCTGCGGATCGCGCCATCGCCAACTGATTTGCGTAGAACCCTCAAAAGGCCCGCTCTGTGCGGGCTTTTTGCTGATCGGGATTCTTGACACCGCCCCACCGGCTTCTCTAGGATGCCGCTCATGCGCCGATTTAAACAGCTAATTGCGGGGCGCCATGGGTGATCGTTATCGGTCCCGACAGAAGCATGTTCCATGCTTCGAAATTCCGCTAAAGCGCTGGTTCGGTGTTGCCTCTCACCTGCCCGCAGACTTTTGAGGCAGAGACACGACACGATGAATGCACTACGCCCCCTGATACGCCTGGCCCCGATCACCGCGGACCTCACTCAACGCAATCCAAAAATTCTCCTGGGCGGCAAGCATCAGCCGACGCTATTGCGTTACCTGGATGGCTGGCCGCGTCGCACGGGCCGACCTTCGGCGTTCCTGATCCAGTTTGTCGAAGACGGCGATTCCCTTGCGCGGTTTGCCAGCAACAGCTTTGACCTTGCGGTTATCCAGGCGCCAACTGCCGGTGACGCCGATGAGGTTATTCGTCAATTGACCCGTATTGCCCGGCAAGGGCTGATCGCCCGTCGTTGAGCGTTCAGTGAATGACGCTGCCGGCTTTCAGCCGGCGACGGCGTTGGCCCAGAAAGACCAGCCAGGCAATCAGGCATAAGGTCACGGGTATCGCAAAAGTCACCGTCAGTTTTATCACCCATTCCAGTCGACGCACCTGGGCATAGGCCTCGTCCTCCAGGGCATGCAACTCCATGGGCAAGCGCAGGCGTTCCTTGTTGAGTGCCTGCAGCCGAGTGGTGGTGTCCACGGGCTGGGTACCAAGGGCGGTTGTCCACGGGCTAAGCCGCTGCCATTCCTGCTCCGTGCGCTGTAGGCGCCGTTCCAATTCGCTGGCTTTTACGCGATAGGCCTGTTTCGCGACGGTGCGCATGCTCTCCAACCTGTTCGGCGACGTTTCCTGCGGCACACGCGGGCGAATGGCGGCGAGTGTGTCGGGGGCGGACAGGTTGTCCAGCGTATTCAAGACAAACAGCGCGTTGCCGTCGGGGGCCGAGTCGTTGACCTTATCCATGAGCATGTCTGTGTCAGCCACCACCACGACATGAATCTGTGCCGCTTTCTGCAAACCGGGCGGCTGCCCCTTGATGCCATCGGGAAACACCGAATAGCTCGGCCCCTCGATACGCGCCGCGATCACATGAGTTCGTTCCTGCTTTGACGCCCCTTCAATCAATGAGTCGATGCGGGCTGCGCTTGTGAAGCCGTTGGCGTCCAACAGGACAGACTGTTCGGAGCTTTGCAGGAGCGGGGTGAAGGTTGTGCGGCTCTTGCTCAGTGGGGAGAGGGCGCCACAACTCGATACCGTCACCCTATTGAGGTTCCACGTACTGATGTCATGGGTGTTCATCGCCTGTCGGGGCAGGTTCAATCGGACCTGATTGGGCGTGCCAGGTGTCTCCCTTGGCGTGTAGACGTCGTCAACCACCAACTTGTCCGCTGGCATTTGGACACCCCAGGCAGCCAGCAACTCGCTCAGCTGAGTGGTGCCTGGGGGGAGGTTTGGGCGTTGCTCAGTCAAAGGGTCGATAAACATCATTAATCTGCCGCCCCTCAAGACAAATTGTTCAATGGCATACAAGGTTCGCTCAGACAATGCCTGAGGGTGCACGACCATCAGGGTTTTGATGGGCTGGGGAACGGATGCGGCAGTCGGCTCCAGATTGACCAGGTCGAATTCCTGCCTTAGCTCCTGCAACAACCGGCCTGCGGATCCGTCCATCGCCAATCCCGCCAATAGCCCGATGACCGGGCGTTCGGGGTTCTGCAATTTATAGAGCAGATGGCTGATTTCATACTCAAGCAGTGGCTCTTGGTCGAGGCTGAAGGAACCAATACGTCGCACACCGTGACCTGCTCGGGAGCCGATAAGACCGAGAAACCCGGCATTGTCGTCGAGCCCGGAGAGCCGGGCTTTGTAGGCGTCCTCCGAAAAAGGCGCTGGTTCAATCAGGTGCAGGTTGATCATGCCATTGGCTGTTTCCTCGTACTCCTTGAGCAGGTCTTCAATACGCTTGCTGTAGCGTTGCACCGCGTAGCTTCTTTTGGGGGCGTTGGCGGAGTTGAAGTAATACAAGTCGAGCGGGTCTTCCAGTGTGGTGAGCAGCCGTTTTACCGCAGGTGTCAAGGTGTGAGCTTTTTGCTCAGAAAGGTCCCACCGTATATCAGGAAATTTGCCTATCCAAACCAGATTGAACGCCAGGAAAAGCAGGAAGGTGACGGTAAGTGTCATGCCGGTGCGCAGCGAGGACCGCATTGAGGATTTCCCTTCTCAGCTGTGTTTGTAGTTGAGTGTGACTATCGTCGCAGCGAGAAAGGCGAAGATCATGCTAATGAAGTAGAGCGTGTCACGAAGTGTGAGTTTCCCATCGTCGATATTACTGAATCGCAAAGTAGGGCTGAGTGCGGCCAAGCTATCAATCAAGCCAATAGGGGCTTGGTGTTCAAGGGCATCCAGGATGGAAGAAAGTCCACTGGCTGTCAGAAGCAGGCCAAGGGTCAATACGAAAATGACAGTGCGCTGGCGTACAAAGGCACAAATAAAGCAACCGACGGACAGGTAACTGCCTGCCAACAACCAGCTCACGAAAAATTGCGAAGCAATAACGCTGTTATCGGCTCTGCCCAAGTAGTTGGCGATGATGACGAGAGGAGACATCAGAAACAGGGCTGCCCCTGCTATGAACCAGGCGGCCAGGAATTTTCCGATCACCCATTCATAGGTTGTGATGGGCATGGTTTTCATTAGCCCGAGAAAGCCTGTACTGGACTCATCCGCCCATAGTTGCGTGGCCAAGGCGGGAATCAGTAGTAAATACAGCCAGGGGTGAAACTGGAAGAACACCTGCAAGTCACTGATGTTTTGTTCCGGCCACGGGCTTATGTACTTTCCCAATGCCACGGACAGTATGAGAAAGACGGCAATGTGCAGGTAAGTACTGGGTGTGCAGGCATAGCTGGCGAGCTGACGCTTGAAAATAATAGGTAATAATTTCAACGGGGCGCCTCCTGGCTCAGGTGGTGGACCACATCATTCAGGCGACCTGGTTCCAGGTTTAACGAGTTGATTTTCCAGCGACGACTGGCAATCAGCGTATTGATATGGGGATAGATGGTGTGTCCCGGCATGGCGAGAACGGTCACCGTGCCGGGGGCATGTCGATGTTCTTCGATGCCAGCCACGCCGGGCAGTACGGCCAGGGCCAATAGGTCCAATGGTGTGTCCGCGGCCAGGGTGACGGCCTGGAAATGACGTGAGTCGCGTTGTAGATCGGGCAGCGGGTTATCGGCGACCAGGCGACTGCCTGCCATGACTAACGCTCGGGTACACAAATCAGATAATTCATCGCAGTGGCGAGAAGCGATGATGACTGTCATTTCTTGCGTTAAAGATTGGATGAGCGACCTGAACGCATATTTTTGATCAGGTGCAAGTCCTTCGGTGGGTTCATCCAGCAGCAACAGGACTGGGCTATGCACGATGGCCTGCGCAAGGGCGACTTTACGTTTCCAACCGATGGAGAGGGCATCCAGAGGCGCATCGAGCACGGGAAACAAATCCAATCGTGCGATGACCTGTTCCAGCCGCGAGCGCTTTTCGGCGCCGTAGAAGCCGCGAACGGCAGCGATGAAGCCAAGGAACGCTTTGACGGACATCGTTGGATGGCCGAGGTCCGTGGACAGTTGATAACCAACGAGTTGCCTTGCCTTAAGTGCATGGGTTTGTATATCGAAACCCTGGACGTTTATATGACCGCTGGAGGGCTTTGTTGAACCGGCTATTAAATCGAACAGGGTTGTTTTGGTAGAATGATCTTGCCCGAATAATTCCACGCATTCTTGTTGATTGGCGATGAACGAAAAGTCGCTGAGTACAGCGGTGTTACCCGTGTGTTTTGTCAGATTGCTTATTTCGATCATTTTTTTACCGAAAAAGTTTGGTATGACGTAGGGGGCGTGAAAAAAGGGTACGGGTAACGATCGCTTTTGGGAACGTCGATAATGCGTAATAAGAGAAGTCCTACGTGCGGGTTGGGCAGGTCGCTGAAGCAATGTGTTAGGTTTCGGAATGTCCAATTTTTGAATGTTTATTAGTTGTTTATATAAACTTTCTGCACTGCATAATGAGGCCTGAATACCATGATGCTGCTACGTACCCTTGTTCTTGAGCGTAATGGCCAAGATGCTCCGGTTAATGGTGCATTGCTCTGTGGATTTGCCGTGGGTCAGACGGCCTCCAACTTTCTTGTCTATAGCCTGGATGAGGAAGTAGAACCGGAAAGTTCCAGGGTCTATATCGCCGCGTTACGTAAGAAAGTTGATCGGTATTTCCTGGGTGGGGTTGAGTCCAGGGAGGATTTGCAGTTGGCATTACATGTGTTCAAGCAAATTCTGACGTTGGCTGCTTCGGGAATGAAGGCGGGCGGGGTGACGGAAACCCAGGTGCCCTATCATTTTGTCGATTTGAAAGGCTGCAAGCTGCCGCCCGCCAGGCCCGAGGACCATCACTCAGTGATCATCAAGAAGGCACTGGTGATGAAGGTGATCACCCTGGGCATGTCTGCGCCGACGCTGCCGGCGATCGAAAGCGCTTCAGTGATCGTACCGTCCATTCGTTTTTCGTCGCAAATGAGCTCATCTCCCAAGGCGATGAATCCTTCCGAGCCATTCCCGGCGCCTGTGCATGAACATCCCGTTGAGGAGATTCGACAACCCCCTGTTGAGGCTCCGTTGATGATGGCGCAGGCCGCAACGGTCATCCAAGCGGAGCCCGATGTGCCGACACCTCTGAAACGCCCGCCTCCAGCCGACCACAGTACGTTGTTCGAAGTGGACAGCACGTTGACCAACCTGGCCCGTGTTGCTCAAGAGCTGACCCAGCAAAAGCTGGCAGCCATCGAACGGGAATCGGCACTGGAGCAATGGCAGGCGCGCTTGCAGCAAGAGCAGAAACTATTGGATGAGAAAGCTCTAGAACTGGAACGGCGCACCACTCAACTGCATGATCATTCGCTTGCGGTCAGCCAGAGAACCGAGGCCCTGAAGGTGATGACGTCGCAGGTTTCGGGTTTGCGGCAGAGCCTGCGGGGTGTGCTGCTTGAGCTGGATCAGGCGTTGGATGGCTAGACTGGCCTGGCTACTTTCGCGAGTTCATTTATCATCAACGCCTGCCAGCCGTGGGCTGGGTTTGAAGCCCAGGCGTATCGGCACCTGTGGACACTGTCTGGGGATGCAAGCGTTTGAGTACCAAGCTGATTACCAAAGAAGGCCATGAAGCGCTGAAGAAGGAGCTGGATTATCTGTGGCGCGAAAAACGCCCGGACACCACGCGCAAAGTGACCTGGGCGGCTTCGCTGGGAGATCGCAGCGAAAACGCCGATTACCAGTACAACAAGAAACTGCTACGTGAAATCGACCGTCGCGTGCGTTACCTGCGCAAGCGCCTGGAGGACATGCGCGTTGTGGAATACATGCCCGAGCAAGAGGGCAAGGTGTTCTTCGGCGCCTGGGTAGACATCGAGAATGAGCAGGGTGAGACCAAGCGTTTTCGCATCGTCGGCTATGACGAGATTTATGATCGGATGGACTACATCTCCATCGACTCACCCATGGCCCGTGCGTTGTTGCGCAAGGAAGTGGACGATGAGGCCGTCGTGCAGACCCCGGGTGGAGATGTGTGCTGGTGGATCACCGGCATCGAATATGTGAAGTAAGTGAGGTCGGCTCGCGTCCAGTGATGAACGCGGGCCGATCAGGTTTCAACCTTCGCGTAGCACGGTCAACGGGCTGGCGTTGAGTGCGCGGCGAGTGCCGAATACACCGGCACCGCCGATCAATACGGCGCCAATCACCGGCAGCAGCAACAGCCACGGGTGAGGCTGCCAGGCCAGGTCAAACGCATAGCGATACAGCACAAAGGTCACCAACTCGGTCCCCAGCGCTGCGAGCAGACCACTCACTGCGCCCAGCAGCCCGAACTCGATACGCCTGGCCTTGACCAGCAGCTTGCGTTCGGCGCCCAGTGCACGTAGCAGCGCCCCCTGGCGGATGCGCTCATCCAGGGTGGCTTGCAGGCCGGAGAACAGCACTGCCATCCCTGCCGCCAGCACAAACAGCAGCACGTATTCCACCGCCAGGGTCACTTGGGCAAGGATACTGCGCAACTGCTCCAGCAGCGCTTCGACCTGCAGGATGGTTACCGCCGGGAAAGCGCGGGACAGGTCGACGATCTGCTGGTCATGTCCTGGCGCCAGGTAGAAGCTGGTCAGGTAGGTAGCGGGTAGATCCTTCAACGTGCCCGGTTGGAAAATCATGAAGAAGTTGGGCTGGAAGTTATCCCAGTTGATAGTCCGCAGGCTGGTCACCCGCGCTTCACGGTTTTCCCCGCCCACGGTGAACACCAGGTGATCATCGAGCTTGAGCTTGAGGCTTTCCGCCACCTTGGCCTCGACCGATACGCCGGGGATTTCATCGGTAGGTTGCTGTGACCACCATGAACCGGCAGTCAGGGCGTTGCCGGGCGGCAGGTCGGCAGCCCAGGTCAGGCTCAGGTCGCGTTGCACCGCGCGATCGCCGCTGGAGTCCTTGCTGACGATTTCCTGTACGGGCTCGCCATTGATACTGATCAGGCGACCTGGCACCACTGGATACAGCGGCGCGGACTGCGCTTGCAACTCCAGCAGGCGGGCGCCAAACGCGTCCTTGTCAGCCGGCAGGATATTCAAGGCGAAATAGTTGGGGGCGTCCTTGGGCAGCTGGTTTTGCCAGGTGTCGAGCAACTCGCCACGCAGCAGGGCGATCAAACCCATGGAGAGCAGGATCAAACCGAACGCCAGGGATTGACCAGCCGCCGCCAGCGGATGACGCAACAATTGCCCCAGGCCCAGTCGCCAGGGCAGCGAGGCGCGCGCCAGCAGACGGCGCAGGCTTTGCAACAGCAGCAGGAGCAGGCCGCCGAGTACCAGCGCAGCGACTACCCCACCGCCGAGCAGGGCGAAGGTCAGCACCAGGTCAAGGCTCAGGCGCCACATGATCAGGCCCAAGGCAAACAGTGCCGCGCCATAGACCATCCAGGTGCTGGAAGGGATTGGCAGCAGGTCGCGACGCAAGACTCGCAGCGGTGGCACGCGACCCAGTGCAGCCAGGGGCGGCAGGGCGAAACCGGCGAGGGCGACCAGCCCGGTGCCGATCCCGGCGATTGCCGGTAGCAGCCCGCCGGGTGGCACGTCCGATGGCAGCAAGTCATGAAGGAAATAGAACAGGCCAAACTGCGCCAGCCAGCCGAGCAGGGCGCCGGTGAGGCTCGCCAACAGCCCCAGCACACTCAGTTGCAGGCTGAACAGCAACATGGCTTCGCGTCGCGACAGTCCCAGGCAACGCAGCAAGGCACTGGCGTCGAAGCGTCGGGTGGCGAAGCGATTGGCCGACAGTGCCACGGCCACACCGGCCAACAGCACGGCCACCAGGCTGGCCATGTTCAGGTAGCGCTCGGCCTTGCCCAGGGCGCCGCCGATCTGCTGGTTGCCGTCCCGTGAGTCTTGCAGGCGCTGGTTGGCGGCGAGCCCCGGCTTGACCAGGTCACGATAGGTTTGCAGCACGGTGCTGCCCTGCGGCCCGCGCCACAGTTCGCGGTAACTCACGCGGCTGCCGGGCTGCACCACACCGGTGGCGTCCAGGTCTGCCAGGTTGATCATCACCCTGGGCGTGAGGCTGTAGAAGTTGCCGGCACGGTCCGGCTCGTAGGTGAGCACGCGGGCCAGGCGCAGTGTCTTCATGCCCACATCGATGCTGTCGCCGACCTTGAGGTCCAGCGCCGTCAGCAGCCGTGCTTCCACCCAGGCTTCACCGGGTTTTGGTCCGCCGCCTGGGGTTTCATCACCAAAGGGTGCAGCCGCGCTTTTCAGCTCACCGCGCAGTGGGTACTGCTCGTTGACGGCCTTGATGCTGGAAAGCTGGATGCCATTATCGGTGGCAATGACGCTGGAAAACTCCACCACGCGGGCGTGATCCAGGCCCAGCTCGGTGCCGGACTGGATTTGCTCGGGACGGGCGGGGGAGCTGCCTTCGAGCACCAGGTCGGCGCCGAGGAACTCGGTGGCGCGCAACAGCATCGCGCCGTTGAGGCGCGCGCCGAAGTAACCAATGGCGGTACTGGCGGCGACGGCCACCAGCAGGGCGAAGAACAACACGCGCAATTCACCGGCGCGGGCGTCGCGCAGCAATTGGCGCATGGCAAGGCTGAACAGGCGCAACAGCGGCAAACGTGCCATCAAGGCTCCAGGGGCGCGACCATCAGGCCGGCTTCAAGGCGGATCAAGCGTCGGCAACGGTGGGCCAGGCGCTCGTCGTGGGTGACCAGCACCAGGGTCGTGCCGCTTTCTTGGTTGAGTTCGAACAGCAGGTCGCTGATGCGTTCGCCGGTGTGGCTGTCGAGGTTACCGGTGGGCTCATCGGCAAACAGCACGTCCGGTTCTGCGGCAAAGGCGCGGGCAATCGCTACCCGTTGTTGCTCGCCACCGGAGAGTTGGCGTGGCGAGTGGGTCAGGCGTTTGCCCAGGCCCACGCGTTCCAGCAGGTGCCGGGCACGCTCGCGGGCGTCTTTGCGGCCATCCAGTTCCAGCGGCAGCATGACGTTTTCCAGCGCGTTGAGGCTGTCGAGCAATTGGAACGACTGAAACACGAAGCCCACGTGCTCGGCACGGATGCGCGCGCGCTGGTCTTCGTCGAGGGTACTCAGGGCTTGCCCGGCAAGGGTGACTTCGCCGCTGCTGGGCAGGTCGAGACCGGCGAGCAGGCCGAGGAGGGTGGATTTACCGGAGCCGGAGCTACCGACGATAGCCAGGCTATCGCCCTTGTTCAGTTCCAGGCTCAGTTCGTGCAGGATAGTCAGTTCACCTTCCGCGCTGGGAACCACTTTGCTAAGGTTCCGCGCGGTGAGAATGCTTGCGCCCATGGAGAATCCGATGCGAATGTGGTTTTTGAGTGCTGGCCTGGCCTTGATGTGCATGGCCCAGAACGCAGCGGCGGGTACAGTCCTGATCGTTGGCGATAGTATCAGTGCCGGTTTCGGCCTGGATACCAGCAAAGGGTGGGTTGCCCTGTTGCAGCAACGGCTCAAGCAGGAAGGTTTCGACGATAAAGTGGTGAATGCCTCCATCAGTGGCGACACCAGTGCCGGAGGCCTGGCGCGGCTGCCGGCGGCGCTTGCAGAGCATAAACCGGACGTGGTGGTGATCGAGTTGGGCGGTAACGACGGCTTGCGTGGCCAGCCACCCGCTCAATTGCAACAAAATCTTGCGTCGATGATTGACCAGTCCAAGGCCGGCGGCGCCAAGGTGTTGCTGTTGGGAATGCAACTGCCGCCCAATTATGGCCCGCGCTACACCACCGCGTTTGCCGAGGTCTATGGCGTGCTGGCCAAACAGAAAAACGTCCCGCTGGTGCCGTTTTTCCTTGATGGCGTGGGCGGGCATCCGGAGCTGATGCAGGCTGATCAACTGCACCCGGCGGTCGGCGCCCAGGGCAAGTTGCTGGAAAATGTCTGGCCGACGCTAAAACCGCTGCTATGACGCTTTTCTACCGGCAGGCTTTCGGCTAAGGTGGCGCCCCCCCGATTTGGAGCCCCTGATGTCGCGTCCTGCCTGGTCCCTGTTTAACTACCAACTGATCGAGCCGGACGAGCAGCTGGATCTGTTCGCCTGCCAGGAAGTGCGGGTGCATCTGGTGGCGCGTCAACTGGAACTGGGCGGCTCCATTGATCGCACGCTGTGCGGCACGTTATTGCCTGCGCAACCGCGTTGGTCGCGGGTCGATCGTTCGATCTTTCAGGACCAGCGCCTGTGCCCTTTGTGCCGTGCGATACTGGAATCCCAGAAGCGCGGCACGCCGCCGATCTGGCCGGAGCTGCGTTTCGAGTTGTAGGGGGCAGCTAGAAGCGCGCTTCACGTATACAATCGATGTTTACCTCCCCGTCGTTCTGCGAAGGATTTACCGGATGTTGTCGCGCCTTTCCGTCGTCACCTGCTGCCTGTCTCTCGCTGCGCTCTGCGCGGCCGGTTCGGCGTCAGCCCTGCAGTTGCCCTTGCCACCACCGGGTGAAGACATCGTCGGCCAGGTCCAGGTGATCAAGGCCAAGTACGAAGACACCTTTGCCGACCTGGGCACCACCTATGACCTGGGTTACTCGGAGATGGTCGCGGCCAACCCAGGCGTGGATGCCTGGTTGCCGGGAGCGGGCACCGAGATCGTGTTGCCGACGCGCTTCATCCTGCCGCCGGGCCCGCGCGAAGGTATTGTGATCAACCTGGCGGAATACCGACTCTATTACTTCCCCAAGGGCCAGAACGTGGTCTACACGTTCCCGTTGGGGATCGGTCGTGAAGGCTGGGGGTCGCCAATCGCCCACACCAGCATCATTGCCAAGACACCCAACCCGACCTGGACGCCGCCCGCGTCGATCAAGGCCGAGCACGCTGCCAACGGCGACCCGCTGCCCAACGTGGTGCCGGCCGGTCCGGACAACCCGCTGGGGCCGTTCAAGTTCACCCTGGGCACGCCGGGTTACCTGATCCATGGTTCCAACATGAAATTTGGTATCGGCACGCGTACAAGCCACGGTTGTTTCCGCATGTTCAACAACAACGTGCTGGAGATGGCGGGCATGGTGCCGGTGGGGACGTCGGTGCGCATCATCAACGATGCCTACAAGTTTGGTCGCAGTGGTGGCAAGGTCTACCTTGAAGCGCATACGCCATTGAATGATGACGGGACGCCGTCAGTGGTCGACAAGCACACCGCCGTCATCAACGCCTTGCTCAAGCGTGAAGACTTGGCCAACCAATTGCGCGTGAACTGGGACCAGGTGCGTGATGTAGTGGCGGCGGAAGACGGCTTGCCGACGGAAATCGGCGTGCCTGGCGCAGCTTCGGTGGCCGTCAGTACGCCGATCGATCTGCAGCAGTAACGCTGTGTGATCAACAGCCCGCTACGGCGGGCTTTTTATTGCCCGCGATTCAGGTGCAAACCCCAGGCAATAAAAAAGCCGACCCATAAATGGATCGGCTTGATAACAACCCCGAAGGATTATTACTTGCGGCTAGCTTTTTCAAGCATACGCAGTGCGCGCTCGTTAGCTTCGTCAGCAGTCTGTTGTGCTTTTTGAGCAGCAGCCAGAGCTTCATCAGCTTTACGGTAGGCTTCGTCTGCACGGGCCTGGGAGCGAGCTGCTGCGTCTTCAGTTGCAGTCAGACGAGCTTCGGTTTCTTTGGAGACGCTGCTGCAACCGGTAGCCAGAACTGCGGCCAGAGCCAGAGCAGAGAATTTCAGAACGTTGTTCATCGTGTTCCCCTTCAAGGACTTTCTATTAGATGGCTAGTTCGCCCAGAGTGAGCTAATAGCCGGCGTACATACTACCCATTACTTGTAGTAAGTAAACTGACGTAGCGCAAGAAGCAAAAAAAATTCTCGCGCCGAATCTATTTTGGCTAATCTTTTGGAGGTTTGTATAAAAACCGTCCAATTTTTTTCAAACAGGCGAAAATTGGATCCAGGCTGAAAGGGCCGGCCCGCATGTGTTAAGCCTTGTAAACAGATGAAAATTTATATATCCAAGCTGACACTTACGTTCAGCTTGGCTTTGCTTTGCCCGGCATCTTTTGCGCATGTAGAGGTGACTTTAAGAGCGCCTGTTCGTCTTAAGGTTCAACTGCCGGCAATGTTCAGGCTTTCGATCCCAGGTTGATCGGAGCCCTTTCTATATCCACCAGCGGCTGGGGATGACGAGCGCGCCTTGAGCAATTTCAGGATTGGTGCCTACTATTCCCTACGTGCTGGTTGTAAACGCTCAGGGTTTTCTCGATGTCGAAACCGGCACGGGGTGGCGTAGATGTTCCTTCGCCGGACAAACATCGGTAAGGTAGGGGTCAGAAACCAAGACCCGCGAGGAGTAGTGATGAGCGAGGCGTTGTCCATCCACCATGACCAGGCTGGTCATCAGTTCGAGACCAATGTGGACGGTCATCGTGCCTATCTGACCTATATGGACCTCGGCAAACAGACCCTGGATATCTATCGGACCTTCGTGCCCAACGCACTGCGGGGCCGTGGGATTGCGGCGGCATTGACCGAGGAAGCCCTGAAGTTCGCCGAAGAGGCAGGTTATACGGTGATCCCGTCGTGCTCCTACGTAGAACGTTACATGGAGCGCCACCAGCGCCATGCCGCAAAGCTGTAAACCGTAAACAGCAGCATGAAAAACGCCGGGCTTAGCCCGGCGTTTTCGTGTGCGCAGTTTAAAGTCAGGTGCGTTTGCGTTTAGGCAGAACGTCCTTGAGCTTGGCATGCATGCTGCGCAGGGTGTTTTCGGTGGCCGCCCAGTCGATGCACGCATCGGTGATCGACACGCCGTACTGCAAGTCGGCCAGGTCTTTTGGGATCGCCTGGCAACCCCAATTCAGGTGGCTCTCGACCATCAGGCCGATGATCGACTGGTTGCCTTCCAGGATCTGGTTGGCGACGTTTTCCATCACCAGCGGCTGCAGGGCCGGGTCCTTGTTGGAGTTGGCGTGGCTGCAGTCGACCATGATGTTCGGCTTGATCTTCGCCTTGTTCAGTGCCTGCTCGCACAGCGCAACGCTGACCGAATCATAGTTGGGCTTGCCGTTGCCGCCACGCAGCACCACGTGACCGTAGGCGTTGCCCTTGGTGGTGACGATGGACACGCCACCTTCCTGGTTGATCCCAAGGAAACGGTGCGGGCTGGAGACCGATTGCAGCGCGTTGATCGCCACGGTCAGGCCGCCGTCGGTGCCGTTCTTGAAGCCCACGGCCGAGGACAGGCCGGACGCCATTTCACGGTGAGTCTGGGATTCGGTGGTGCGAGCGCCGATGGCCGACCAGCTGATCAGGTCCTGCAGGTACTGCGGGGAGATCGGGTCGAGGGCTTCGGTGGCGGTGGGCAGGCCCATCTCGGCCAGGTCCAGCAGCAACTGACGACCGATGTGCAGACCGTCCTGGATCTTGAACGAGTCGTCCAGGTACGGGTCGTTGATCAAGCCTTTCCAGCCGACGGTGGTACGCGGTTTTTCGAAATAGACGCGCATCACCAGGTAGAGGGTGTCGGACACTTCCGCCGCCAGCACTTTGAGGCGCTCGGCGTACTCGTGGGCAGCCTTGAGGTCGTGGATCGAGCAAGGCCCGATGACGACGAACAGGCGGTGGTCGGTGCCGTCGAGAATGTCACGGATGACTTCGCGGCCCTTGGTGACGGTCTGCAGGGCAGCGTCGCTCAAAGGAATTTCGCGCTTGAGCTGATCGGGCGTGATCAGGGTCTCGTTGGATTCGACGTTTAGGTCATTGATCGGTAAATCAGCCATCGTGTTACTCGTCAGGGTCACGGGTGCCGGCCGCCAGCCATCCCCGTGCGGCGGAGCACAGCATGATTTGAATGCAGGGGGGAGGAACCTTAGCGCGTAACACGGGCCCGCGACAATGGGCAAAGCCCGCTTTAATCCAGCGCTGGCGCCACAAAGGCCTCATGGGAGAACTCGCTGGCATGGCGCGATACCCACTCACGGGCCAGGGCTTCGAGTTGCTGGGGTGTCGGTTCGGCGTCTTCGTGCTGGCGGCAGTAGCGCTCTATCCGGCATGCTTGCTCACCCATCCGTGCACCGAACAGCGCATGTTCATCGGTAAACGCGACACCGACGCGGTAGCCGTTTTCCACCTTGCGGCACCACGCCACATAGCCTGGATACCGCGCGCTGGCGCCCAGGGAAGGGATAAGCAGATCAACCGCCGTGCCTTCGCGCCAGGCACGTGGCCAATGGCAGGCGATGCCGCCCAGGCCGACCGTGTGCAGCCGTTGGCGGGGGATGGCAGGAGAGGGGCGTTGGATTAACTCGACAGCGACATCATCAGGGTGAGGTAAAAAACGACCCATGTACACGGACTCCGAGCACCGTCCAATTGACGGCGGTGGCAGCAGTATAGTGAAGGAACTGGAATTGACCGACCTGGATATTGACCAGCAATTGCTGGGATTGCCAGGTATTTCGCTGGTTGTGTTTACCAGCAGTGGGTGTTCCAGTTGCCGTTGGGCGCGCCAGCAGTTACCCGGCTGGTCGCTGCCGGTGGACCGCGTGTGCTGGGTGGATGCCGGGCACAACGGTGGCGCGGTCGAACGCTACCAGATCTTTCATTTGCCGGCGTTGTTCGTGGTGTGCGAGGGTCAATTCCTCGGGCAATTGCAGACGCGTCTTACGCGTGCTGACCTGAACGACTCTATCCACCAAGCGCTTACCCGCACTCCAGAGGATCTGCCATGACCGTACAATCACCCCGCATTGGCATCATTGGCACCGGCGCCATCGGTGGCTTTTACGGTTTGATGCTGGCGCGCGCCGGTTTCGACGTGCACTTCCTGCTGCGCAGTGAATACGCGGCGGTCAGCGAGCATGGCTTGCACCTCAATAGTACGGTGCATGGTCCTTTGCACCTGCACCCGGTGCAGGCTTATGCCCGCGCCGCCGATATGCCGCCGTGCGACTGGCTGCTGGTGGGCACCAAGTCCACCGGCAACGTCGACCTGGCCCCGGCCATTGCCCAAGTCGCCGCGCCCGGTGCCAAGGTGGTGCTGCTGCAAAACGGCCTCGATGTCGAAGACAGCCTGCGTGAACACTTGCCCGCGTCGCTGCACTTGCTTGGCGGCCTGTGCTACATCGGCGTGCACCGCTCTGCCCCCGGCGTGATCGAGCACCAGGCGTTAGGCCGGGTCAACCTGGGTTATCACAGTGGCACGGCGGCCAATGACGAGGACGCGCAAAAGGCGATTGTCGAAGCCGGCGCCGCGTTGTTTCACGCCGCGGGCATCGAGTCCCAGGCCATGGCCAATGTGCATCAGGCCCGTTGGCACAAACTGGTGTGGAACGTGCCCTACAATGGCCTCTCCGTGTTGCTCGGTACGGGCACCACGGCGATGATGGCCGACGAGTCCAGCCGCGAACTGATCCAGGCGCTGATGGCTGAAGTGGTACAGGGGGCTCACGCCTGCGGCCATGAAATCCCCAAGAGTTACGCCGAGCAGATGTTCACCATGACCGAAACCATGGACGACTACCTGCCAAGCATGTACCACGATCACGTGCACAAGCGCCCGCTTGAACTGGCGGCGATCTACGCCCGGCCACTCGCTGCCGCCAAGGCTGCCGGTTGCGAGTTGCCGCGGATGCAGGTGCTGTACCAGGCCTTGAGTTTTATTGATCGGCATAACCGCTGAGTCGAGGAGCGTACTGTGGCAAAAGGATTGGGCGACAAACTGGTGTTGGCGATTTCCTCGCGGGCACTGTTCGACCTGAGCGAAAGCCATAAGGTCTACCTGGCCGAAGGGGTCGAGACCTATCGCCAGTACCAGATCGAACACGAGGAGGAAATCCTCGAACCCGGTGACGCATTCCCGCTGGTGAAGAAGCTGCTGAGCTTGAACGCCAGCCTGGGCCGCGCCCGTGTCGAAGTGGTGCTGGTATCACGCAACAGTGCCGACACCGGCCTGCGCGTGTTCAATTCGATCCAGCACTACGGCCTGGATATTTCCCGCGCCGCGTTTGTAGGCGGGCGTAGTCCGTATCCTTATTTGGCTGCTTTTGGTTGCCATCTGTTTCTTTCGACCCATGCTGAAGATGTGCGCAGCGCCCTCGATGCCGGGTTTGCGGCGGCGACGATTTTGTCCGGTGGCCCGAACCGTGCCTCCAGCGAAGAGCTGCGCATTGCCTTCGATGGCGACGCGGTGTTGTTCTCCGATGAGTCCGAGCGTGTTTACCAGGCCGGCGGCCTGGAAGCGTTCCAGGCCAATGAGCGGGAATCGGCACGCCAGCCTTTGCACGGCGGTCCCTTCAAAGGTTTCCTGGCGGCGCTCAACTTGTTGCAGCGCGAGTTTGCGGATGAGGCCTGCCCGATCCGCACCGCCTTGGTCACCGCCCGCTCGGCGCCTTCCCATGAGCGTGTGATTCGTACTTTGCGTGAGTGGGATATCCGCCTGGATGAGTCGCTGTTCCTCGGTGGCCTGGAAAAATCGGCGTTCCTGGAAGCCTTCGCGGCAGACGTATTTTTCGATGACCAGGCAGGGCATTGCGAAAAAGCCATGGAGTTCGTCGCCACCGGGCATGTGCCCCATGGCATCAGTAATGAGGTGAAGATCTAAGTCAATCCAAGTCGCCTGGGCACTGCTAAGCTGATTTCATCTCCGCCATCCTGGCAGTCTCAGGGGGTTCTATGATCCGTTCGATGCTCTACGCCACAGACCTCGGTCTGTACGCGCCTTATGTGATGCAACATGCACTGGCGCTGGCCCGAACGTTCAAGGCGGACCTGTATGTGATTCACGTGGTCGAGCCCATCGGGCTGTTCGCCGAATCGGTGTTACAGAGCTACCTTGATGAAAAGGCCCTGAGTGAATGGCAGAGCCAGGGGTTGACCACGGTGATGGCGACCATCGAACAACGGGTGCTGGACAGTTTTCGCGAGGAGTTGGGGGAAGGCGAGCAAGACCTGAAGTTGATCCGCTCGGTACGGGTGATCCAGGGGGACCCGTGCGAGGTGATTCTCGACCAACTGCGCAAACTGTCCGTGGATCTGCTGATCGTAGGCAGTCATAGCCATGCAACTGCGGCGGCCACTCCGTTGGGGCGCACCGCTGCACGGGTGCTGCAGCTGTCTACGGTACCGGTTTACCTGGTGCCTTCGTTGCAACGTCGACGCAGTGATGACGTGTGATGGATAAAAACGATAAAAAGTTCTAGATTTATCCGTCGAACCTTTAATATAGTTATATACCGTCGCTGATACCCGTGGCGTCTATCTGCTTTGAGGGACACATATGAAGCTTCAACAACTGCGCTACATCTGGGAAGTGGCGCACCACGACCTCAACGTTTCCGCTACCGCTCAAAGCCTCTACACCTCGCAACCCGGTATCAGCAAGCAGATCCGCCTGCTCGAAGACGAGCTGGGTGTCGAAGTGTTCGCACGCAGCGGCAAGCACCTGACCCGCGTTACCCCGGCCGGTGAGCGCATCATCACCACCGCCGGTGAGATCCTGCGCAAAGTCGAAAGCATCAAGCAGATCGCCCAGGAATTCTCCAATGAGAAGAAGGGCACCCTGTCCATCGCCACCACCCACACCCAGGCGCGTTATGCATTGCCGCCGGTGATCCGCGATTTCATCAAGCAGTACCCGGACGTGGCGCTGCACATGCACCAAGGGTCGCCGATGCAGATTGCCGAAATGGCCGCTGATGGCACCGTCGATTTCGCCATCGCCACCGAGGCCCTGGAGCTGTTCGGCGACCTGGTGATGATGCCGTGCTATCGCTGGAACCGTTGCGTTGTCGTGCCTCAAGGTCATCCGTTGGCCAAGCTGCCAAAACTGACCCTGGAAGCCCTGGCTGAATACCCGATCGTGACTTATGTGTTCGGTTTCACTGGCCGCTCCAAGCTCGACGAAGCCTTCAGCCATCGCGGCCTGACGCCAAAAGTGGTGTTCACCGCAGCCGACGCCGACGTGATCAAGACTTACGTACGCCTCGGCCTGGGCGTGGGTATTGTCGCCAAGATGGCGGTCGACACGGCGCTCGACAAAGACCTGGTGGTGCTTGATGCCAGCGAGCTGTTCGAGTCCAGCGTGACCAAGATCGGCTTCCGCCGTGGCACCTTCCTGCGTGGTTTCATGTGCGACTTCATCGAAAAGTTTGCACCGCACCTGACCCGTGAAGTCATGGCCAAGGCGATCCAGTGCCACAACAAGCAGGAACTGGAAGAGTTGTTCGACGGCGTAGAATTGCCCGTTCACTGAGTCGGCTATTTGGCCTCGGTAACCGTAAAATGTTGCCGAGCGCCCGCCACCAGAATCTCCACCTCATCGCCTTCGAACTTGCTCAGCAGGCTTTTGCCCAGCGGCGAGCGCGGGGTGATGACGGTTACCGGTTGCCCGACCACGTCCACTTTCAAGCCCGCAGCATCTGGCGCCAAAAACAGCCATTGCTGGCGACCGTTCTCGTCTTCCAGACCCAGTAGCGCGCCAACCTCTATACCGCGCTGATCATCGTAAGCCCGCAGCGGCATGTTCTGGCACAGCAGCAACGCCTGCTTGATCTCCTCCACGCGTTTGGCTTGCCCCGCCGCCAGGTAGGAAGCCTCCAACCCCAGGGTGTCGTATTTGTTTTCCGCGATGTTTTCTTCGTGGGTCGCGGTTTCGTAGGCGGTCTGCGCAGCGCGTTGGGCAATATCGAGATCAAGGGTGAGCTTCTCTAATACAAGCTGGTGTACGGCATGTTTATTCATGGGTCATCAATCGCAGAATTGCAGGACATTGGCCCGGGACTTTTCGTTGGGGGCGTTCTGGTCCTGTTGCAGCCAGAACTGGCATTTGGGGTTGGACAGGTTGCGCGCATTGTTGCGGGCCTGGTCCAGGGTTTGTTGCTGTTCCTGCTTCTGCAGGTTCTGCTGGTACTGCTCGAACATGCGGTTCGGCGGTTCAGGCGCCACCACCGCAGGCTTGCCCAATTGCTGCACGGCCTGGGCCACTGGTGCCAAGCTCTGCGGGAACAGGTAGCGCGAGGCCAGCCACGCTGTCAGCGCGAGGGCGATAAACCCCAGCCACACGCCAAACGCGATAGCAGCACTGAGCTTGAACAGCGACAACGGACGATCAGACATGATGGCCTCCTGGCAGGCGTAAACGGCGTGGCGGCGATTGTCGCACAGCCACTGTGCAGAATAATCGCGATCAAGCCTTCTGCATCCGCGCATTTATGCGGACAATCGAGCCTTTGAATGTTGGAGCCCGGAATGAAAGCCCGCTGGGATATTTTTTGCAGCGTCGTCGACAACTATGGCGACATCGGCGTGACCTGGCGCCTGGCCCGGCAATTGGTGGCGGAGCACGCCTGCGATGTGTGCTTGTGGGTCGATGACCTGCGCGCCTTCGAACGCATGTGCCCTGAAATCGATGTGCGGCAAGCGCTGCAATGGCAGGAAGGCGTCGAAGTGCGCCATTGGCCGACCGAGTGGGTGAAGGTGCCGGCGGCGGACGTAGTGATTGCCGCGTTCGCCTGTCAGTTACCGCCCGACTATATGGAAGCCATGGCTGAGCGAGAACGCGCGCCGTTGTGGATGAACCTGGATTACCTGAGTGCCGAAGAGTGGGTGGTGGGCTGTCATCGGTTGCCGTCGGTGAAGTTCAAAGGTGTGCAGAAGTACTTCTTCTTTCCTGGGTTCCGACCCGGCACTGGCGGCCTGTTGCGTGAAGCTGGGTTGCTGGAGCGGCGTAAGGCGTTTCAGCAGGATGACGGTGCGCAGCGAGATTTCCTGCAAGCCTTGGGCATAGTTCCGGCAGTGGATGCACGGCTTATCTCACTGTTCGCCTACGAAAACGCCGGGCTGGCCAGTTGGCTGGACGTGTTATCGACGGACGGGCGTGCCACTCATCTGTTGGTTCCCGAAGGGCGCATCTTGGGCGATGTGCAGCGCTGGCTCGGTGTGGACCCACTGGTCGCAGGTGATATCCAGCAGCGCGGATCGCTGACGGTGCAAGTCATCGCCTTCGTGCGCCAGGAACAATACGACCACCTGCTGTGGTGCTGCGACTTCAATGCCGTGCGCGGTGAGGACTCGTTCGTGCGTGCCCAATGGGCCGGGCGTCCGCTGTTGTGGCACATCTACCGACAGGACGAAGACATCCATCTCGACAAGCTCGATGCCTTCCTGGCGCTGTACACCGCCAACTTATCACCGGCGGCCAGGGCGGCCGTTATCGGGCTCTGGCAAGCCTGGAACACCCAGGCCGACATGGCCCAACCGTGGAAAATGCTGCTGGAACACTGGCCGGAAGTGAATCTGCACGCCGAAACATGGTGTCTGGAACAAGGCTTGCAGGCCGATCTTGCGACGGCGCTGGTGCAGTTTTATGAAAGTTGGATATGATACGCCACCTTGAATTTTGTAAATCCCATCCAAATTTCGGATATATGCAATGAAAACTGGTAAAGAACTGAAACCCGGTACAGTGATCCGTCTCGAAAACGACCCTTGGCTGGTTCAGAAAGCTGAGTTCACCAAGTCTGGTCGTAACAGCGCAATCATGAAGACCAAGCTGAAGAACCTGCTGACCGGTTACAAGACCGAGATCGTCTACAGCGCCGATGACAAACTGGACGACGTGATCCTCGACCGCAAAGAAGCGACCCTGTCCTTCATCAGCGGCGACACCTACACGTTCATGGACACCACCGACTACACCATGTACGAGCTGAACGCTGAAGATATCGAAGCCGTTCTGCCGTTCATCGAAGAAGGCATGGAAGACGTCTGCGAAGCTATTTTCTTCGAAGAGCGCCTGGTTTCTGTAGAGCTGCCGACTACCATCGTGCGTAAAGTGGCCTACACCGAAGGTTCCGCTCGCGGTGACACTTCGGGCAAGGTGATGAAGCCTGCCAAGCTGAGCAACGGTACCGAACTGCAAGTGGCCGATTTCATCGAAATCGACGACCTGATCGAGATCGACACCCGCGAAGGTGGTTCGTACAAAGGTCGCGCCAAGAAGTAATTCTGGCCCTGCCGATACGAAAAAAAGCCCGACCTTGAGTCGGGCTTTTTTATGGGCGTTACTTTTTACTTGAGGTGTTGCTTCAGCTCATCCGAGGCCTGGAGCAGTGCGGAGCGGACGGCCGGGACCTGGCTGACCACGTTGAGCAAACCGTAATCGTGGATCATGCCGTTGTAGCGCACCGCAGTTACCGGAACACCGGCGGCGTCCAGCTTGCGGGCGTAGGCTTCGCCCTCATCACGCAACACATCGGCGCCGGCGGTCTGGATCAGTGTGGGCGGCAAGCCTTTCAACTGATCGGTGCTGGCCCGCAGTGGCGAGGCGTAGATCTCGGCGCGCTGCTTGGCGTCAGTGGTGTAGTTGTCCCAGAACCACTTCATCATGTTGCGGGTGAGGAAGTGCCCTTCGGCATATTGGTTGTAGGAGCCGGTGTCGAAGTTGGCGTCGGTCACCGGCCATAACAGCACTTGGAACTTGATGGCCGGGGTGCCCTTGTCTTTGGCCATCAGGCTGACGACCGCCGCCATATTGCCGCCGACACTGTTGCCCGCGACTGCCAGGCGCTTGCCATCGACGTTGATCTCTTGACCATGCTCGGCCACCCATTTTGTAGCGCCGTAGGCCTGGTTGATCGCCACCGGGTAGTGCGCTTCCGGCGAAGGCGTGTAGTTGACGAATACCGCCACCGCCCCCGAATCCGCCACCAAGTCCCGCACCAGGCGTTCATGGGTCGGGTAATCCCCCAGCACCCAGCCGCCGCCGTGGAAGAACATGAACACCGGCAACGTGCCCTTGACCCCGGCCGGACGCACGATGGTCAGGTCCAGCGGCTTGCCATCGACCTGGATGGTCTTCTGGCTCACCTCTGCGGCCGGCAAGGTCAGCTTCACACCCGCCTGAGCGCCGGTCAGTACGGCACGGGCGTCCTTGGGCGTCAGTTGTTCCATCGGTTTGCCGGTGCCGGCGTTCAACACATCCAGAAAAGCCTGGGTGTTGTGTTCGACTTCACCGGTTGCAGCAAAGGCGTTAGTGATGGACAAGGCGAGCAGGGTGCCGGTGAGTGCTTTACCAATTGTGTTCATTGCGTTCTCCAGGGGCGGCCGAGGTCATTTAGACAGTCACGTGCAGGCGTACATCAACGTTGCCACGGGTGGCGTTGGAGTACGGGCAGACTTGGTGAGCGGCGTCGACCAGGCTTTGCGCGTCGTCCTGAGCCAGGCCGGGCAGGCTGATGTGCAGGTCGATATCCAGGCCGAAACCGCCGGGGATCTGGCCGATGCCGACGTGGGCGGTGATCGAGGCGTCATCCGGGATTTTGCGTTTGGTCTGGCTGGCGACGAATTTCAGGGCGCCGATGAAGCAGGCCGAGTAGCCGGCAGCAAACAGTTGTTCAGGGTTAGTGGCCTGGCCACCGGCGCCGCCCAATTCTTTGGGGGTGGAGAGTTTGACGTCGAGGATGTTGTCGTTGGAAACGGCACGACCATCACGGCCGCCGGTGGCGGTAGCTACTGCGGTATAGAGCGTTTGCATGGTGTTTTCCCCTCGGTTGTTAGCGCTAAATGTTTGTGCGCTAAGTAGTTGGTGAGGCGAATGTATAGCGCTAATGTTTTGCGCGCAAGATAAATTTATAAATATATTCTGAGGCGCAGACAAACGGTCATATTTTGCGGGCGCCGCGGACGCGACGCCCTAGATGGGATAGGTTAAAGGCTGCCTTGCAGGTTGGTGCGCAAGGCAATCAGGTCACCTTGCAACTTGCGCAATTGCGCCAGCTCCAGGCCGCTGGCGCCGAGGATGCACTGGGGTATGCCCATGGCTTTGTCCTGCAGGGCGCGGCCGGCATCGGTCAATTCCACGACCACCACGCGTTCATCTTCACGGCTGCGGGTACGGCTGAGCAGGCCTTCAACTTCCAGGCGCTTGAGCAGCGGTGTCAGCGAGCCTGGATCGGTCAGCAGGCGACTGCTGATTTCGCCGACGGTCAAACCATCCTCTTCCCACAGCACCATCATGGCCAGGTATTGCGGGTAGGTCAGGCCCAGCGCCTGCAGCAGTGGCTTGTAGACCTTGGTCATCAGCAGCGAGGTGGAGTGCAGGGCGAAGCACAGCTGGTTGTCCAGCATCAGGGATTCGCACGGGTCGGGGTTTTTGCTCATGGCGGTGCCTCCGGAAAACGTATCTGAGCTGGAATCTAGCGGGCAAATCTTTAATGCGCCAGATAATTCTGTCCGAGCGGTCAGACCAAGCCACTTTGCAAGGCCAGGTCCCAGGGCGGCACCGGGCTGAAACGGGTCTTGAGGTATTCCAGCAACAAGCGGCTGCGTGCGTTGGGTTGCTGTTCCAGGCGCAGCGCATAGATCCCGGTGGTTTCCGGGCTGGGCAGGCCATTTTCACAAAACAGCGGCAGCAATTCGCCGCGCACCAGGTATTCACTGGCCAGCCAAGTCGGCAGGTGGGCAATGCCCAGTCCGGCCAAGGCGCCGGACAGCAAGGCCTCGGCGTTGTTGGCACTCATGCGGATGCGGCGCGGGCGGTAGGTGGCGCGGCGTCCATCTAGCTCGAAGCGCCAGGCGAATGTGGGCGCCAGGCCATCCCAGTCCAACCCGTCGTGTTCGCTCAGCTCGCGAGGGTGGCTGGGCGTGCCTCGGCTTTTCAGGTACGCCGGGCTGGCGCAGGCGACGCGCACGATGCTCGCCAGGGGCGTGGCGATCAAGCGTGTGTCGACGAGATGCCCGGCACGCAGCACCAGGTCAACCTTGCCCAGGTGTGCGCCTTGCATGTCCACAAAGCTGTCGATCAGATGCAGGTGCACATCCAGCCCGGGGTAGACGTTCAGGAAGTCGGCAATCACCGGCGCCAGGTGCCGTCGACCGAAGGCCGCTGGGGCATCCACCCGAATCAGGCCCTCCGGGGCATGGCTCAAAGACACCGCTTCGGCCCGTGCCAACTGCAATTCGCTGACGATCCGCCGCGCCCGTTCGGCAAAGGCCAACCCCGCCGGGGTCGGCAGTACCGCGTGGGTGCTGCGCTGGAACAGGCGACTGCCCACCGAACTCTCCAGGCTGTCGATACGCCGCGCCACCGCGGAGGGCGTCAGCGGATGCCGGCGTGCGGCAGCGGAAAAACTGCCGGTTTCCAGCACGTCGAGAAACAGGCTCAGTTGATCGGTCAGGGTATTGGGGTTCATCGAATAAACGCTTATGCGAGATTGGCACAGCCATTGTGCGTTGCTGTGCGTTTCCGCGCCAGAGCCGACTGCGTAGCATGCAAGGCCTGGGATTGCGGAGTAACAAGCGGTGTTGGATTTAGTGATGTACCTGGTAATGGGCGCGGCTCTCGGCACAGTGGGCGGCCTGTTTGGCATTGGCGGCGGGCTGATCGCGATCCCGGTGCTGGGCGTGTTATTCGGCCTCGATCAACAGTTGGCCCAAGGCACGGCACTGGTCATGGTGGTGCCCAACGTGATGCTGGCGCTGTGGCGCTATCACCAGCGCAACCGTATCGAGCTGCGTCATGCGTTGCCATTGGGCGTGATGGGGTTCAGTTTCGCCTGGCTCGGGTCGATCTGGGCGGTCGGCCTGGATGCGGGCGCAATGCGCATCGGCTTTATTGCCTTCCTGCTGACGCTTTCGGCCTACAACTTGGTACGCATGTTCACCCGCAACGCACCGCCGACGGCGCAGATGCGTTACTCCTGGCCATGGCTCGGGCTGCTCGGCGCAGCCTCTGGCTCCATGGGCGGCTTGTTCGGCGTCGGCGGTGCAGTGGTCGCGACGCCTGTGCTGACCAGTGTTTTCGGCACCACCCAGGTGGTTGCCCAAGGCCTGTCCCTGGCCCTGGCATTGCCGAGTACCGGCGTGACGCTGGTCACCTACGCCTGGCACCAAGAGGTGGACTGGATGATCGGCGTGCCCTTGGCCGTCGGTGGCCTGCTCAGTATCAGTTGGGGTGTGAAAGTCGCCCATGCGCTGCCAGAACGCGTACTGCGCGGCCTGTTCTGCGGCTTTCTGGTGGTGTGCGCAGTGATGCTGACCTTTAAAGTCTGAAGCCTTGGATGATGTATTCCGCCAGGCAATCGGTGATGGGCGAGTTCATCCGCGTGTTACGCAGCAGATGCAGATTCATGGATGGCAGCGGCGGGAAACCCTCGTCGCGGCCGAGTATGCGCAGGTCTTCGGTTACCAGGCTCTCCATGCTGACCATCACGGCCAGGCCCGCATTGACCACGGCCTGGATCGCCGACACGTTGGAGCTGTGGTAGGCCAGGCGATAATCGCGTCCAGCCGCGTCCAGTGCCGAGCAGGCCCACTGGGTATACAGGCAGGCCGTACCGGACATCGCCAGCGGCAGAGCGTCGTGTTCTTCGGTGCAGAAACACGGCGCTGCCGCCCACACCATGCGCTCGGTGCGCAACAGTTCACCGATCTCATTGCCAGGCTCGCGGCTGACAACGGTCAGTGCCAAATCCCGCCGCTGCATCAGTACCGTTGACGCCTCGCAGTGCATCTCGATCTGGATCAGCGGGTAGGCCTTGGAAAACTGCTTGAGAATCCCCGGTAGGAACCGCATCACGTAGTCATCCGGCGTGCCGATGCGCACCAGGCCCACCATATGCGGCTCGCGCAGGGTGTTGAACACCTCACTGTGCAGCTTCAGGATGCGCCGCGCATAACCCAGCAACACTTGGCCCTCAGGCGTCAGCCGCACCTGGCGGCCATCGCGCTCGAACAGCTTGCGCTGCAACACGTCTTCTTCGAGGCGCTTCATCTGCATGCTCACCGCCGATTGCGTGCGGTTGACCAATTCGCCCGCGCGGGTAAAACCGCCCTGGTCGGCGATGGCGACGAAGGTGCGCAGCACTTCGGTGTCGATGCTCGGGAAGCTGGACAATTGATCAATCTCTGAGATGTATTGCATAAGAAACATTCGTTGGATTGATCTTAAGCCCAGGCACACACTTGCGCCATCCCCACTGGAGGGCGAGAAGATGAAAGGTCAAAGAGGTTTTGTATTGATGGCGAAACGTCCGTTTGCCGGGCTGTTTCACAAGATTGCCCGTTGGCAGGCGCTGCATGAGGAGCGCCAGATGCTGGCGACCTTGAGTGATGATGCGCTCAAGGATATCGGCATCAGCCGCGGTGACGTCGAGCACGAGCGCCACGTGCATTTCTGGCAGGACCCGCTGCGAAAATGATCGCGGATGCAGTAGGGTAGTCGGCGCGCCCACACGGAGAACCCCATGCCCGCCGATCTGTCATTCTCTCTCAAGCAAGCACGCCGCATGGCACTGGCGGCCCAGGGTTTTTCCGGGCGCCAGGCGCCTGCCTTGATCAAGGCTGCGCACCTCAATCGCATGATCGAGCGTCTTGGCGTGTTGCAGATCGATTCGGTCAATGCCGTGGTACGTTCCCATTACTTGCCGCTGTTTTCCCGTCTGGGCAACTACTCCCCGTTGATCCTTGAACAGGCTGCCTGGAGCCAGGGTCGACGGCGTTCGTTGTTCGAGTATTGGGGGCATGAGGCCTCACTGCTGCCGATGGCGCTTTACCCGTTGATGCGCTGGCGTATGCAGCGGGCGCAGCAGGGGCAGGGCATTTATTCGCAGATGGCGCGTTTTGGCCGTGAGCAGCAAGCCACCATTCAGCGGGTGTTGCAGACGGTCGAGCAGCAAGGCGCATTGGGGGCTGGCAGTTTGTCGACCCGTGAGGAACGCGCCGGCCCTTGGTGGGACTGGAGCGATGAAAAGCACGCACTGGAATGGCTGTTTGCCGCCGGCTTGGTGACGGTTGCCGGTCGACGCGGTTTTGAGCGGCTCTACGATTTGCCGGAGCGGGTCATCCCCAGCGATATCCTTCAAATCGCTGTGACTGAAGCCCAAGCCCAACGTGGCTTGTTGCTGCACAGCGCCACGGCATTAGGCGTGGGGACTGAAAAAGACCTGCGCGATTACTTTCGCCTTGATCCGGCCGACAGCCGCAACCGTCTCGCCGAACTGGTGGAAGACGGCCAACTGCGGGTTTGCCAAGTGCAAGGCTGGAAACAACCGGCGTACTGCCTGCCCGATCCGAAAGTGCCACGCAAAGTGCCGGCCAGCGCCTTGCTCTCGCCGTTCGACTCGCTGGTATGGGAACGCAGCCGTACCGAGCGCCTGTTCGATTTCCGCTACCGCCTGGAGATCTACACCCCGCAAGACAAACGGGTGTATGGCTACTACGTGCTGCCGTTTTTGCACAACGAGCGGATTGCGGCGCGCATCGACCTGCGCGCCGAACGCGCCAACGGCCGCCTCGCGGTGCACGCCGTGCATGAGGAAGAGCCGGGCTTGGATGATGAGGGGATGGCGGCGCTGGCGTCGAACCTGCTGCAAATGGCCGACTGGCTCGGGCTGGAACAGGTCCAGCTCAATTGCCAGCGGCCAAGTGCCGACCGGTTAAGGGCGGCGATGATCTTGTGGTGAGTGGGATTTTTGTGTTGAGAGGTTTTTTGTGGTGAGCGGGCT